>JAGHVO010000004.1 GCA_018064245.1 Candidatus Colimorpha pelethequi | reverse complement strand
TCAGCCTACTGGGGGGTTTGTGGGGTGCGGGGCGGCGCTTGTCGTTTATTCAATTATTCAGCGTTCACGCCATACTACATACCTTGCATGCTGCCAGTACGGGCACGACTTTCAAGTTCGAGTTTGCCGAAGCGGAGGCTGAGTCCGAAGTTAATCATGCGGTCGTGGTAGGTGGTTGTTGAGACACCCGTGGCATAGGGGTTTCTGGAAGTAGAAGAGTCGTTGTTGGAATCAAAGAGATTGTTGATGAACACATAAAGGCTCAGGCGACGCTTGAAAAGGTCGGCGGAAGCACCCAACGTGACATTGAAATTGTCACCATCCTCGGTCATCAAGCCCAAAGTTGGTGATGTATAGGAAACATTTCCAAATACATTAACGATTTTCCAAACCTTTGCCCATCCATTGAGGCGCACGCGAGCGTTCCACATACCATCCTCCGACCACTCGCCGGGGCGGAACTGCACATTGTAGTGGTAGTTGAACACACCCGCTTGGAGACGAATGTTGGAGAAGGGCGTCGGTCGCCAAGTGATGTTGGCGTCCAATCCGCCATAGCCGCTGCTGCCGATGTTAATAGGTTGACTGAACGCCACAATACGGCCATAGATGTCATTATATGCCACGTCGGCAAGAGAGCTGATACCATTCTGCTCAAATTTGTAAAGTGCCTCCAGTCCTACGGAGCCGAACTTCATGAAGAACTTGGTCCAACCAGCGGTAAGATGATGCGTATAAGTACATTGCAAATCAGGGTTGCCTGATGAGTAGGAGTCAATGCCGTACATTGGGTGCGGCGAAAGGTTGTCGGCGTTCGGCGTTGTACGTCTCAACGTGTAGCTAAAGTTGAAGTTGTGCATATTGTCGGTACGATAGCTCAGGTGGAGCGAAGGAATCAGATAGAAGAACTCGTTGTGGAAATTGTACGAAGCGACATCGGTATAGTTCTGACCCAAAGACTCATAGGCAGCACGAACGCCCACTTTGGCGGTAAAATTGCCGAAGCGGCGCAGCAAGGTCGTGTAGCCCTGCAAGTTGAAGGAGTTACCTTCTGTTCCATAGGAGCGCAAAGCATCGTTCAGCCAGCTGCCGTCAAGTTGAAGTACATCACGGCTACGGTCACGTTCCAGCGGGCTGCCACTCGTTTCCATTCCCAGTTCCCATTCCCATTTCTCGGCGAAAGGACGCACATAGTTGGCCTCGAACGACCAAGAAAGAGAGTTGCCCTTGTCCATCGTAGTGTCGGTAAAATTCATGGCAGGAAACAAATCGTAGCTACGCAGCATTGAAGAGGGAGACTTATAATCATAGATGTTGCCATTGAAACTCAAATCCAAACGATGACCTTCATTGTTGAACTTATGCGTATAGTTCACACCCATGTAGCCACCCAGCGCATTATTTTTACCATGGGACAAATCGCTGAAATGGTACTCTCCAGGATTGAACAGATATTCGGTGCGCGTTTGTTCCAGATCGGACTCAGATTTAGACCAATTAGCATAGATACCCGTCCAGAAAGAGAGGTCGTTCATTGTGTCGAAAGTATAGCTTCCCGAAACAAAAAGCCCCGTATGGCGCATCCTGTTTTCATATTCCGACTCCATCTCGTTGTGTTCCGACAGCTGTCCGTCAGAATCATACGAATCACCGTTGGAAGTGGATTCGGAATGAGAGCGGTTGTACCCTCCATTGGCGAAGACATTGATAGAGAATTTGTCGTTGGCATAGACATACGACATCCAACCTATGGCGCTCGGCAAAGTAGAGCCGTTGGCGCCGACGCCGAAGAACTCGTTGCGCTTGACCTTGGTCTGCGTGATGATGTTGACCACTGGTCCGCCCCCACCATAACGAGCCGATGGGTTTTGGATAACCTCGATACGATCAATAGCATCAGCGGGAAGCGACTTGATGTATTGTTTGAGACCTTCGGCGGTGAGATGCGACGGACGGTCGTTGATCCAAATGCTGACGCTTTCGGTGCCATGCAAGGTGATGTTACCTTCGGCGTCAACCTCCACACCTGGAGCGTTTTGCAGAGCGTCGCTGGCAGTACCACTTTGCAAAGCGGGATCGTCTTTCACGTTGTATAGCGTCTTCTCGCCATCGATGGCATAAAGCGGACGATCGGCAGTGACAACCACCTCGTTGAGTGTGGTGGCGCCCTTCGACATACGAATTTCCAGCGGTTGGTCATGCTTTTGAGGCACAGGGAAGTAGATGGTTTTGTAGCCAATAGACGAGATACGCAGCAACAGCGGGATGCTATCGGCAGCAAGTGCATTAGAGTCGGCCAACTTGCCGACATAGTTGACCGAGAACTTGCCTTGGTCGTTGGTGGTAGCGCCACATACAAACGAGCTGTCGGCAGCCTTCAGCAAGGCAATATTCACGAAAGGAACGGGGTCTGAACTCTTGTCATCCAACAGCACGCCGACGACAGGCTGCTGCGCAAAGGCATCGAACGACAAAAGCGCAAAACAGGACAAGACCAAGGCACGCCACCAGTTTATAGCGGTTAACGCCCTACATTTAAAGGATTCATGAGATTTCATAGACATCAATGACATTATAGCAAAAAAAAACATTGAGAATTAGAACAAGAAGCCTATCGAGAATCTGAACTGACTTTTAGACGACTCAAAACCACAATCCGACCCATAATAATTACCCAGAGGGCAAGTGTACATCAACTGGAAAGACAAGCGACTGACATAGATTCCCCAGCCAAACACCACGCCGTATTGGTTGGGTTCCAACTGTGACAGCACATCCTGCGCCCACACCCTCGAGGAGAGAATCCTGTCGTAGTAGCCGCCCATGCCGAGCCAAAAGTTAGTCATAGGCATGCCCGTCTGCAGCTGCAGCATCACCGGCACCATCAAGTCGCGCTCGTATGCCTTGCGGCTGTCGCCCAGCAGGTTGTCGGGATCCACCACATTCAGTCTGCCATCGTTGTAATATACACCACCTTGCAAAGCCCAGTGAGGAGCCATGTTCCAACGCAGATTCAGGCCACACGACCAACCCTTGCGAGAAAAAGAAGCCAGGTTAGCGTCATCGTAACGTAGGGTTCCATCCAAAGTACCCACATCAACACCCAGTTGCAAAGCAGGAAGTGTGTCGCGATGCTTGTAAGCCACCTTACCCGAAGCCACCAAAGGCATCTTGCCCGAAGCGAAAGATTCCACAAGCTGTACCAGATAGTCGGTAACGCGTTCCATGCCGGCATAGTCAATCAAATCGGCATCGTCCTGAGGTTTGTGATAGGGCGATTTCAGACCCGTAGTAACCGCCAAGGTAGGCACCTGGCGGCGAGCGAAAGGTTCCGTGTCCGTAGCGGTAATGGGCGAACCCTCGAACCCCACAGGACGGATGTTGATCCAATGACCGTTCTCGTCGTTTGCCATCTGCTGCATCAGCTTGCGACCCTGCTCCAAGGTATTCACTCCGGCAAGACGCAGAAAACCGCTTTGGCCGTACCAACCCACCATATCAATGCTGAGCATGAGTTTCACCTGTCCAATCAAGCCCTTCCCATCAAGCATATCCGCCAAGGCACCCGACCCCAAGAGCCCCACCTCTTCGGCATCGAAAGCGCAGAAAATGACGCTGTATTTCAACTCTGAGCGATGTTGCGAGAGCCAGCGAGCCATCTCAATCACCGCCGCGCTTCCAGAAGCGTTGTCGTCGGCGCCATTGTAAATCTGACCTTTTTTCACCCCAAGATGATCGTAGTGGGCCCCCACGACGATATATTGGTTTTTGAGTTGCGGGTCGTTACCTTCAATCCATCCAACCACATTGCGGCAATTGGCATTCAGGCTGCCCGAGATGCCGAAATCCTGGTACCAATCCTCAAAAAAAGGTTTCAATCCAGCCTCGGCATATTGCTGCGCGATGTATGTCGCCACCTGACGCGCCTCGGGGCTGCCCGCCTTGCGGCCACGCAAAGAGTCGGAAGCCATATAATAGACATGCTTTTTCAGGTTAGCCTGGCAATCCTGAGCCTTGACTTGCGCACCCAGCATCAACAACAAAGCAAAGCACAAACAACTGATTTTTGTATTCATTTTCAGCATATTTTATCAAAATTTCTTTTCTATTATTTGATATTCAAGTCGCCCGAAGCGGTCTCAACATCAATTTTCACGCTGCCCGTGCCCATTTTATAGACATCGCCATTCTTGGTAAAAGGAAGCGAACTGTTGAAATCGCCCGAGACAGTCCTGAAAGATACCGCAAGATTCTTCTCGCTGGTGTACAGCGTAACGTCGCCCGAAACAGTCTCGACACTGCAAGAACCACTCTTGAGACCACACAAAAACACATTTCCTGAACTGGTTTCCAATTCAGTATTATGTTTTACGGTTCCATTCATCGAAATATCGCCCGAGACAGATTCCACGTTGCATGTTTCGCACTGGATATTATTGGTTTCCACATTCCCCGAGCTTGTTTCCATATTCAAAGAAGAGCAACCAGACTCCGACAACAAGACTTCGCCAGATATAGATTCCAAGTTAGTAATCTTGAAATTACAGCCCGACATTTTCTCATCGCCCGAACTCGTTTCCATTTCCAGCCTATTGGCCGTTACATTCGTCAGGGTGATGTCGCCAGAAATATTACGCAAATCGAGGGACGATGCTTTCACATTTTCGAGGACGATATCGCCCGAAGAGGCATCGACATTGATTTCTTTTGAGGAAATTCCCTCTATCGACACACTTGCAGAAGCAGTATTTATTCTGAGATTAGGCTTGGAAAGATTCGGCAAAAGAATGGTAAGATCCTTTTGTTTCAGACGCATCTCGTACTGTCCCGACTTGCTGAAACGGATTCTCAACGTAGTGCCATCCAGCCAATAGCGCATACGGGTAATTTCGGTGGGATTGTCGTTTTGCTCCGTGCAACGAACCTCCTTGCCGTCGTAATATGCCACTTTTACCGAGCCGAACACCCAATCAACCTCAAGCGAGTTTACTGGTGACGAAACAATGGCATCACCCATTTCATAGTTGGCGTCACTGGGATAATTATAATCGACATCACTATAAAAATAGTGAGCCGCATCACCATAATTATCACGTACGACAATAGGTTCCGAAGGATCGATTTTTTCGAACGGAGACTTGCAAGAAGCCAACAATACAACTGCAAGCAGGAAAAATATTTTATAATGGTTCATAATGATTTATTTTTGGTTAGTGATTAGTGACTGGTGATTAGTGATTAGAGGGATGACATTAGACCACGCCCAGAAGTTCTTCAGGGTTGAGGTTAAGCATTTTCATTTTCTGCAACACTGCGGGCCACTCCTCTTCGAGGAATTCGCGGCGCTGGATTTCGAGGATTTTCTCCACGGCGTCGGAGGCGGCAAAATAGCCCACCCCACGACGGTTGTAGATAATCTCGGACGACTGCAGCTGGTCGAACGACCGTAGCACCGTGTTGGGATTCACCCCCATCTCGGCAGCCACGTCGCGCACCGAAGGGATGCGGTCGTCCGGCTTCCATTCGCCCGACACGATACGTTCGCACAGCGTATCGGCTATCTGCAAATATATTGATTTTTGTTTCTTGAAGTCCATGGGTACTTGGGGATTAGTGACTGGGGAATAGTGACTTGTGACCACTTAAAACTTAATACTTTATTAGTATCTCATCTTTTTCAATCTGTGGCCTGTCCACCACACCAACACGGCGGAAACCACCAAATGCTCCGCCACGGCGCTCCACGACACATAACCGCCAAGCAATTCATAATCAATACGATAATTTCCAAAGAAAGCTTCAATGGATTCAGAATATGAGTTGCCGATCACCACAAGAAGAGGCATCATAATCAAAGACAACACAAAAGAGATTGCCATAAGCCAAAGGACGGTCTTGATCACTTTGTGGCGCTTGAAAATCGTGGAGGTGAACATAAACAGCATAACATTCTTGAAATACCAAAGGAAAATAAGGATTCCGACACCCCACACTATGTAGCCAGGAACATCATCACCCATAGATACCGTAGCGTTATCGACCCACCAGCCCTGCATATAGGAGCCGAAAGGAAGCACGCTGAGCAGCGTATCCATCAGCAGAATAGCCAGGAAACTGAGCAACGGGCAAACAATTACGCAATAGAGCATCATGCTCAAGTATTTCTCCAGTTTGGAGGCTGGCAGCATGGCGAAATAGATGCCTTCTTTGGGGAGGTTGCAGGTACGATACATCCTCGACGGAGCCATAATGGCGACCAATAAAGGAAGTGCAAAGAAATAAAAAGACCTGCGCAAGTCAGGGTCGGTTTCGGAAATGTTGTGCGTCATAACCGACAACACAAATTTGAAGAGCCAAAAGGCAAACGGCAACATCGAGATAATCAACATTGTCAGGCCATAGTTGCTCCAAAGGCTGCGGCCGTCCTTGGCTACAACCTTACAAAAACGATTCCAGGAAAATTTGGGATTCATATTAATAAAGATTTTCAGATTTGAAGATATATAGATTTTCAGATTGAGAGATTTGCGGCAAGCATTATTCCGCCATCAACTGAGCGATACGTTTCTTGTTGTGATGCACGGCGTTGAAGAGTGCTTCGATGTTCACCTGGCTCTCTTCGCCCGTGGCGTTGGGCAACACGTTCAGATAGCCGCCCGGCTGCAACTCGCTGTAGAGTGCATCTTCGCGTTGCGCGCCACCATACTCAAAAAAGAGTTTTTGGGTGATGCGTTCCACCGATGCGTTCAGCAAGATAGCGTCGTAGGCGAGAATCACGATAGGATCGATAAGGTTTTCCACATCCTTCACCTGATGGGTGGAGATGATGATGGTGCTTTGCTCTTGCACACGCTTGGAAAGCAACGAGCGGAACTGCGCCTTAGAGGGAATGTCCAAGCCATTGGTAGGTTCGTCCAACAGAATATAGTCGGTACCCAACGAAAGGGCGCAAGAAATCAACGACTTTTTCTGCTGACCAAACGACATTGTGTTGAACTTGCGATCAGGTTCCACCTCAAACTCCTGCATCAAATGATAGAAAGCAGAAAGTGCGAATTTGGGATAGAACGGAGCCAAAGTCTGGACGTAGCTCAGCGGCGTTTCGTTGTCGGGCAACTGCACCTCGTCGGGCAAGAAAACGATGTTTTCCAAAAACTGGGGACGGCGCTCAAAAGGCACAAACTCGTCAACCCTACAACTGCCATTCTGGATAGGCTGCAAGCCACTAATGATTTTCAACAGGGTGGTCTTTCCTACCCCATTCTCACCCAACAAGCCGTAGATATTGCCAGGTTTGAACTCCAGACTGATGTTGTGGAACACTGGGAATTTCTTGTAGGAGAAATCAAGGTTTTGAATCTGAATCATATTATTTAAGGTATTTAGAAGCAATAAAAAAATAAAGTGGTGCAATTGTTGATTTGTTGAACTGTTGATTTGTTGATTTGAATCTTTTGATTGTCACAACTTTATTAAACATTATTTGACTAATAATCAAAATTATTCGTTATTTGTTTGTTGGTGTATTAGTAAACTACGACACTGCAAAAGTACAACTATTTTTGAAACCGACAAAAAAAATTGATAATAATTCAAAAAAAACATCGTTATTTTTATGAAAAACAAAACATCAGATGAAGAAAGTTTTACTTTTTCTCCTCGGTTTCATGGCAATAGCCAACCTCAATGCGCAAGGATATGGATACCGTTTTTGGACCGACCGTCTCAGTTGGACCGATTTTGTACCCCGTCAAGGAGACAGCAGCGGCGCAAGTTCAGAGTTGTATTGCTTTTTCCTGCAAGAGCCTGTATGTGACACCATTGACGGCGTAAAAGTAAGCCGTTACGCACTGCTCTGCGGAATGGACGAAGCCAAGTCGTGGTACGACCCTGAAGTAGTTGAATACAACAACCTGCGCTATAATCAAGTGCTTTTCAACCTCGGCGAAATGACATGCCGAGAGTTGCAGCCGCTGTCGATAAACGAAGAGCGTGCCAACGAGTTGGTAGAAGTAGCAAAAGACATGTGGGAGAGAAAAGTCTTGAAATTCATCAGGGAATCAAGCGGCGGCATCGACAAAGCTGTGGTGGACCGTTGGATGGACAGCACCAGCAATATCTTGAAAAACACATCAGCGACAGGTCCCGTACCAAAGCTTCAAAGGCCATTCGGCGTCGGATTTACAATAGGATTCAGCGGAACGGATTACATCAACGGCAAAGACGGATATCTTGATTTCGACTTTGGCGCCGACATCTCATTGTTCATCGCATGGGGCCGTCATCAACTGGGAATCATGGGTCGTGGCGGACGCGTCTATTCCAACAAGCTTATCTCGATGCTGACATCTGGCGCAACGGAGGAACTGACAGAAGAATACACATTCACGTTAAGTCACTTTGGAGGACGCTACGGATATGCGTTCTACGACAAAGGCTCCGTAAGACTCATTCCTTACATAGGGGCAGGAAGCGCCAAGGTGCTGTCGAATGAGACCTACCGCAATTTCAGATATATCGACAAAGGTTTCTATGGAGAACTCGGTATCGCGATGGATCTGAAATTCAGCCAGTCAATCAACCTTTGGGAAGCGAAGCCTCGGGCGATGGAATACGACGCCCGAATAGCGCTTGCCGGCAACTACATGCAATTCGGCGACAACCACAGTTTCGGAATCAACTTCGTATTTTCCATAGGATGCCTTGCAAGGTTTGGCCGATAAAGAAGGAAAATGGAAAAACTTGAAAAAATCTCAGACAAATGGTGGTTCGCCATCATTTTGATAATGGCGCAGTCGGTCTTGTTGCCTTTTGCTAGCCGCAATTTTGATTTTGCAAACATCGGTCAAATCATATCGGTAACACTCTCAAATGCTTTCCAAACACATTTTGGAAACCTGAACATCCTGTTACAGTCTTTGTCGCTTATGATGTTTATCTTGTTGTTTGTATTTAAAGACAAGATGAAAAGCCTTTTCAATGCCTACGTAGCTTTGTCGTATACTGCTTTCGCATTCATCCAAAACATCGCCATTACCGAGACATACGGGATAAGCATCGTCACCGTCAATTTAGCCATGTTCCTGTTTGTTGCGTATGTCTGGATTCGCGAGACTTTGCAGCAAAAAAACGTTTACGATTTCAAGAATTTTCAGTGGAAATATGTGTGGATGATTATTCTGGCCTTATTCGCTTATTTATGCCCATTCGACAATCATGGACATTTTGACTTGAATCCACTGCATTTCTTCGTCAAAAATTCTGCGACTGCCTTTTGCCTGACAACACCTGCTTTCCTCACGATTATGACACTAAATCTTCCAAAAATCAACCTGGCCACCTATCGGATCACGGCAATCATCGGTTTCATCATAGGCTGCTACAACATGACATCATTTTTCAATCCCAACAGCATCTATGTTGGTTTTATGCATCTGCCTTTACTCACCATTTCGCTTTATTGCATCATTTTAAGTTACCGTACACCCTCAAAAACAGACAAACCTGCAGAAGCGGCTACCGAATAAACAGAACAAAAAATAAAACTATGTTCTTCCAACGGCAATCTCTACCTTGCCGTTTTTTTTTGTTTTACAGTTTGCAAACGTCTTGTACATTTATTTCAAAAAATTGTCCATCCACTTGCTTCATATAAAACACATTACAGAAAATCCACTATCAACAAGTAACTAATTCCAACAAAAAAGGGACTTGGTTTTGCCAAGTCCCTTTCTGTTATAGTCCAATATTTATGCATCAACCGCAGTGGATGAAAGTCTCGACAAGTTCGAGAATCTTCTGCGAGTCGTTTCCGATTTCGGCACGGAGGGTGCGGTCGTTGTAAGAACGAAGCTCCTTGAGAATGCCGTCGATGAGAGCGGGAGCGAAAACGCCCTTCTCCTCGTAGATGGCGCGGTCACGCTCAAGCAAGTCGGCGGAAGCCGCGCAACTGTCGGGCAGCACGTCGAGGCGGTTCAGCACCTCTTCATGCTCGAAGATGTTGACCGACACATAGCGATCCTTGGCATACTGAACAGCGTTTTCCATCTCAAAGCCATGACGAGCGGCCACAGTCATACCGGCAAGCAACAGATAGACGTTGGCGGAGCCGTCGGGAGTACGCAACTCGATGGTCTGCTTGTGGGAGAAATCCACATCGTCGTTCTTCTCCAAAGGATTGCAATGTGCCATCATGTTGCCGCTGCCTTTGGTCCAGCCCAGCGGAACGCGTACCATAGCAGAGCGGTTGCGGTCGCCCCAGCAGATGTTGGTAGGAGCCTCCTGATGAGGAACCAAGCGGAAATAAGAGGTAGGATTGGTGTCGCCAAAAGCGGTCAAGGAACCAGCGAGGTTCAAGATGCCGGCGATAGCCTTGTGAGCCACCTCGGTGAGACCGTTCTCGGAGATGTACATATTCTTGCCATCCTTTGAGATACGCGTATGGATGTGCATACCACTTCCTGCCTTGCCCACGGTAATCTTGGGAGCGAAAGTAACGGTGATGCCATACTGATAGCCCAAGGTGCGCATAATCCACTTGGCGATAACCAACTGGTCAGCGGCGTCTTCAAGCGTGGTAGGCAGGAACTCAATCTCATTCTGCTCATACATCGTGTCGCCCACCATGAAGTTTCCAACTTCGCTGTGACCGTACTTGATGAGTCCGCCACATTCAGCGATGAGTTTCATGGCTTCGGTACGGAAACCCTCAAATTTGCAGTAAGGAGTGGAAGCGTGATAGCCGCGCTGGTCGGCGGTGAGATAGACATCCTCCTTGGGAGCGATGACGTAGTATTCCAACTCGCCCATCACCTCAAACTCCATGCCGCCAGTAGCCTTGCGGAACTCGTTGCCGGCCTTGGCGAGCGTATATTCGGGAGCCATCTCGAAAGGAGTGCCGTCCTTGGTGTAGAAATTGCAGAGGAAGTCGAGAGTAGGAATCTCGGCGAATGGGTCGAGGAAAGCGGTACGGAAACGAGGAATGACGTAGAGGTCGCTGCTGCCAGCTTCCAAGAAGGGGAACAAGCTGGAGCCGTCAACACGTTCGCCAGAGGTAAGCACCTCGTCGGCGTGTTCCATGCTGTTGATGACAAAATTGAGCGTCTTGAGCTTTCCGTCGTTAGCCATATAGCGGAAATTGATCATCTCAATCTGGAATTCCTCAATAACCTTGAGCATGTCGGCCTTTGTGAACTGCGACATGGGTTTTTGCAGATACTGAACCAAGCGGTTCGGGTTGTGCTGGTATTTATTCATGATATGATAATTAAAGTTTTAAGTTTTATGTTTTAAGTTTTAAGTTTTAAGTTTTAAGTTTTAAGCATTAAGTTTTAAGTTTTAAGCATTAAGTTTTAAGCTATCTGTTTTAAGTTTACAGTTTTATGTTTTAAGTTTTAAGTTTTAAGCTATCTGACTCCTCGGACATCTCAGGAAATTTTAAGTTTACAGTTTTATGTTTTAAGTTTTAAGCATTAAGTTTTAAGCTATCTGTATTAAGTCTACAATTTTAAGCATTAAGTTTTAAGCTATCCAACTCCTCGGACATCTCGAGGCTTTCAAACCTTTCATTTTTCTGCAAAGATACGAAATATATTTCATCTTCACTTTTTTTTGAAAACTTTATTCCATTTCTCTTTACAGGCCTGCTTTTGCCTTGATATAACCAAAACAACATCAACAAAGAAAAAGGGTGCAAAACCGACGGTTTTGCACCCTGATAGAGAAAAATCAAGTTTGGTTAGAATTGGAGACCGCACATCAACTGAACCATAATCTTGGAAGGCGTAAACATATACGCGCTGGAGGCAGTCTGCTCAGCCACATTCATACTGATAGTGCCGTTATACAGTGGTTCGTCAGCCTTGGCATCGCCGCCCAGACGATAGCCCGCACGAGCGCCCACAAAGAAGAAATCGGTCAGAAAATACTTTGCTCCCACATAAGGATCCGCCATAAAGCGGAACAAGCTGAGCGAACTACTTGAAGACTCACTGGTAGTGTAACCATCAAGATTCAAATTACCTTTCAACGAAAGCGCAAAAGCGACATCGAAACCCAAATCGAGGACGAAATTATCGCCAAAACGGTGAGCCAAGAAAGGCGAAACGCGGAACATAACGGCTTTGGAAGTGTACTTGACGTCGTAATCCTGCGACAGACCAGTCAAAGCGTCCTTCACGGTTACCGAACCCTTGAACGGATTGATGCCGTAAGACACCAAGAGATAAGCGCCAAAATCGATGAATCCGCCATGGTCGGTTTCGTAGCCATAGTACAGACCGATTTCAGTGCCGATGCCCTGATTCATGCTACCGTCCAACAAAATGTTTTCAGTGGCCGAGGTAGCATAGTCGTGAGCAAAACCCAAAGTCTGGGAACCGAAATTGGGAGTTATCACAAGGCCAAACTGGCGCTCTCCGTCTTGCGGAAGATAAGAGGTAGTTGTGTAGTACTGTGCCGAAGCGACACCCAGCGTGGCGACAAAAGCCAACAACATAAAGAATTTTTTCATAGTTTTATAAATTAAATGAATATCTTGAATTTCAATTGAATTTGCAAAAATAACATTTTATTTTGATACAATCAAATTTCGCCTTTATTATTGTTAGTAACAAAAAAAAGCCCAAAACTTTCCCGATTTGAAATATTTCTTAAATTCCTTTACAAACAACTGACTATCATTGTTATTACTAAAACAAAAAAAATTGCTTCAAGAAAAGAACAAGCAAAGAAAGATTGCCACAATAAAATGCACAAATTTTATTTAACTTTGCAGAATGATAATTTTCCATTGAATGAAGCAACTAATTTATTTCCTTATATTTACATTTTTCGCTAGTTTGTGTTTTGCCCAGAAGCCTTGGAACGACCTGGAACAGTACAGCGTCAACAAGCCGCTGCCGCACACCAACATCATCCCCTTCAGCAACGAGTCGGGCATTGAAACCCTCGCCTACCAACAGTCGGACTACTACCGCAGCCTTAACGGCACGTGGAAGTTCCGCTATGTAGATAGTCCATCCCAAACGCCTTCGGGATTCTACCACAGCGGCTACGACGTCTCAAAATGGGACGACATCACGGTGCCCGGCAACATGGAGCTGCAAGGCTTCGGCATACCCGTATATGTAAATGTAAAGAACGAATTTCCTTCCAATCCGCCCTACGCCCCCACCGACTACAACCCAGTAGGATGCTATGTAACCGACTTCGAAGTTCCCGAAGCATGGCGTGGCAGACGCACCCTGATAAAGTTCGGCGCCGTGAAATCCGCCATCACCCTCTATATCAACGGCAAAGAAGTAGGCTACAGCGAAGACTCAAAGACACCTGCCGAATGGGACATTACCAAATATGTGCATGCCGGCAAGAACCGCCTCGCCGCCAAAGTATATCGCTGGTGCGACGGCAGCTATCTGGAATGCCAAGACATGTGGCGCATGAGCGGCATCACCCGCGACGTGGCAATCTATTCCACACCAATGGAATACATTTTTGACTACAAAGTCATGGCGTTGATGGACAAGCAGACCTACAAGCAAGCTTCGTTGGATGTGCTGATAGACTTCTCTCGGCAGCTGCGACAGTACTACACCGTAGAGGCGACCCTCAAGGATGGCGACCACATTGTGGCAAGCAGCCGTCAAAAGACCAAGGCCGGCGACTGGTACCTGAATTTCATTCCCAAAGATTTCCAATTAGATAGCATCACTCCTTGGACACCAGAAAACCCGAAACTCTACACCTTGGTGCTGAAAATGATTGACCAACAAGGCACCGTGAAAGAAGTCACAGGTTGCAAGGTGGGTTTTCGCACCATAGAAATCAAGCAAGTGCACGAAGGCGACCGATACAAGTTGCTCTGCCTGAACGGAGAACCTGTAACCATTAAAGGCGTGAACCGTCACGAACACAGCGCCATAGGCGGCCATTACGTGACACGCGAAGAGATGGAGCGCGACGTAAAGTTGATGAAGGAATACCACATCAACGCCGTGCGCACCTGCCACTATCCCGACGATGAATACTGGTACGAACTCTGCGACCGCTACGGTCTTATGGTATGGGACGAAGCCAACGTGGAAAGTCATGCGCAAGGCTACGGCGAAGGAAGCTTGGCAAAGAAAGAGGAATGGACCGAACCCATTCTCTATCGCATCAACAACATGCTGAAACGCGACCGCAACCACGCCTGCGTGATGGTGTGGTCGATGGGCAATGAATGCGGCAACGGCGTATGCTTCGAGACCGCCTACCGCTTTTTGAAAGACAAAGACAACACGCGGCCCATCAGCTACGAACGCGCCGAACTGGACTGGAACACCGACATCGTGGGCATCATGTACCCTGATGTGGACTACCTGTCGAAATATGCACGTAACAAACGCAACAAACGTCCCTACATCATGGTGGAATACTGTCATGCCATGGGCAACAGTATGGGAGGACTGAGCGACTACTGGGACACCATCGACAAATATCCTATCCTGCAAGGTGGATTTATCTGGGACTGGATGGACCAAAGTTTCTGGATGGATGCGCAAGGCAAACGCACCACCGACAGCACACAGATAAGTTGGTTTGCCGTCGGCGGCGACTTGGGAGCGTTGCCCAACCTGAAGGACGACGACGCATTCTGTGCCAACGGAATGATAGCCAGCACGCACCAGCCCCACGCCCACGCCGAAGAGGTGAAAGCGGTGTATGGGTTAGTTAAGAGTGATGAGTTAAGAGTTAAGAGTGATGAGTGGGCAACCTCCAGGCAATCCGTTTCTCCAGATTATCCGAAAAGCCAACAAAAGATTCACGTTGACAACCAAGAGAACAATATCATTCTTTCCAACGACAAATTCTCGTTGACCATCGACAAACGCAACGGCTACATCACCGACTACAAAGTGGAAGGGCACAAGTTGATTGACAGTCCTATCCGCTGGAATTTCTGGCGTCCGCCGACGCTCAACGACCTCGTGGACCGCAACGGCGCGCGCGCCTGGGAGGGACTCGACAACTTGCAAAGCAGCTGCCGTTCCCTACTGACCCGAAAAGTCAAATCCGACAACTTCCAGTTTGAAGTGATGCTGACACTTGACCTCGAGTCGCCCGACGGACGTCACCTCACACTGCAAGAGACTGCTTCGGTGGCTGGCGACGGCAACATCCAACTACGATTCGACCTTGCGCCCAACGGCAGCTACCGTTCGTTGCCCAAGATGGGTATCCAGCTGGCGCTGGACAGCAGTTTCAGCACCTGCGAGTTTGAAGGCAACCTCTTGGAGAGCTATCCCGACCGCCGCACGGCAAAGCAGTGGGGAACCTGGAACAAAACGATGCAAGAGCTGCAAGGCGAGATGCACGTCGTGCCACAAGAAAGTGGCAACCACGAAGCCAACTATGTGGCTTTCGGCAACGGGCAGCACAAGATTTTGTTCATCAGTGACACGACATTGAACTTCAGCATAAGAGCCTACGAAGACAGCACGCTTACCAAATCCAAAAGGCAAAACCAACTCACACCCGCAGGTCATTGGGTGGTGAGCGTTGACCACAAGCAAGCCGGCATCGGAACCGCAACCTGCGGACCAGGCGTACGCAATCCCTATATCCTTTCGGGCGACAGCAGCTACCACTATGCCTTCAGCATCATCACCCTGAATGCCAACGAGGATGTGGTCAAAAGTTTTGAGTCAAAAGTCAAAAACGACGAGTCGAAAGTCAATAGCGACGAATCAAAAGTCAAGAAATCGGGAAAGCGCAATGAGTCAAGAGTCAAGAAGTCGGAGAAAGCAAAGCCTCAAACCAACACATCGCAGTCAAAACCCGCAACACGACTTTCACAACCCACAGGTCCTAAAATCAACGGCATTTCCTGCTCGGAAGCGCCTTCAGAGAACTACTGCAAAGGATTTCCCGAAGTGCTTTACGACGGACGCAGAGGCGTGGCGGGCGATTTTCAGGAAGGATGGATCGGATTTTCGGGCACGGACAGCCTCATGTTTTCCGTCACCCTCAACGACAAAGCACTTGTGCAGACCTTCGAGGTAGGATTTTGCCACCATCCGAACGACTGGGTACTGATGCCAGAAAACGTTGAAATACAATGGTCCGCCGACAGCGTAATCTGGAGCGACTGGCACACCCTCAAGCAGTTGACAACCTTACAAGACCTTGAAACCGACTGTCTTCGCACCCGATGGCAATATGGTTTCACGAAAGAGGATTTCAAAGGCAATTTGAAAAAGGGCATCCGTTACATAAGAATGCGAGTAAGCTGCAGCAATCCCCTACCCGTTTGGCATCCCTATTTCGGCAAACCAGCGTGGACGATGATAGACGAAATCACAGTGAAAAGTAATTAGTGACCTTAACCTTGACCTTAACCTTAACCTTGACCTTGACCTTGACTAACTATGAATGTTGATTTGTTGAACTGTTGATTTGACATCATATCTAATTCTCAATTTGACAAGCTCTCAATTTTCTCGCGCTGTTTCTCCAACCATTTGTAAGAGAAATTCATATACCACAACTCGCAGGCGCCGTCGGGATTTTTCTCCACATAAGCGCCAATGGTGCCGTCTTTGAGCAGCGTCAATGAAGAATAGACCGAAGGACCAGCAAAAAGCGTGACGGGATTCTGCCACGACACCCCTTCGTCGAAACTTACAAAAAGACTCACATTCTCGCGATTCATAGAGTTGGGAATGGAATGCAAAAGGATATTCTTCTCACCACCCTGATCCACTGCCGAGAAGCGCAACATATCGCCGTTGCAGGCGTTGGTGGTCATCTCAGGCCAAGTGCCTTGCGTGCCCCACGTTACGCCACCATCATTCGAAATGTTGAAGCCACGTTCGCCACTACGACGCACACTAATCAACACGCGGCCATCCACCAGCTCCATCAGCTTCGCCTCGTCGCCACCCGTAAAAGCACACTCCGAGACATTCCACGTAGCGCCGTTGTCGTCGGAATAAACCACAAAGTTGTTGAGCACATAGGCATCACCCGTAGGACGCATTGCGGCGGCAAAAAGGATTCTACCCTTATGTTCGCCACGCATTAGTCGCAAACCATTGCCCGACCCAAAGAAAGAAGCCTTGTAGCGACGCGTAGAACTGTTGACGGTATGGATGCCCCAAATCTGTTCGGTAATCTCCTGAGGTTCAGACCAAGTAATGCCACCATCGGTGCTACGGCAGACATAAGAGCGGATAGGGTCGGCGGCAGAAGAAGCCCACAAACCATTGCCACCCACAAAGACACAAATCACGTCGCCGTTCTCGGCAACCACCAAAGCTGGATCGCCGAAGCCGTGCTTGTAGCCCGTACCCACAGCGATGTTCACCGGCTCGCTCCAAGTGCGGCCATTGTCGGTGCTGCGACGCGAAACGATGTCGATATCCTCAGGAAGGTCACCCTCGTTGTGCTTGCGCTTGTCGTTCACAATCAGTAACGTTCCGTCAGGCAAAGTGCAGATGGCGGGAATGCGCCAATTGGTAGATTCATAGTCGCCAGGTCGGTAGATGCACTGTTCGTAAAAGAAGGCAGTGTCGGCGGCACAAACCACCGTGTCGGCAGCGGGGACTACGGGAATTTCCCCGTTTTTCTGACAGCTCAAAAGGATGGGCAAAAGCAAAAGTGCGCGGAATAGTTTCATACAAAATAAATTTATTTGCAAAAATAATAAGAATTATTGATTGTTGAAAACTATTCTGACATCAAATCACCATTTCCTTTTTTTATCGTAATTTTGTAACGTGAAAAACAATCGCTTTGAAGGTTACGAAGACGACGTGCGCCAGCTCGTGCAGGAATACGAGCTCATGCAACGCACAGGAGGCAGCCACTACTATGATGTAGAGGACCTTATGGTCATCATCGACTACTATCTCGACACCTGTGAGCACGACAATCTGGAAGACGCCGTACGCTACGCCGAGAACCTCTTCCCGCAGGAATTGGAGATTCGCCTGCGTCGCGCCCACGTCTTCTGCGCCGAAGGTCGCTACGAAGCCGCCTTGAACATTCTCTGCGACCTGCTCCAGCTCGAGCCCGACAACACCGACGTGCACTATGCCCTCGGAGCCGTCTATAGCGCCTTGGACCACCCACAGAAAGCCATCCACCACTACCAAAAAGCCGCCATCGACGGATATCGGCTGGACCTGATCTACGGAAACATCGGCGACGAATACCTGAAGTTGGAAGACTGGGAGCGAGCCAAAGAGTGTTTCAAGAAATCCATCGGCATCAACGCCGACGAAGACCGTTCGTTGCTGAACCTTTACTATTGCTGGGAACATCAAGGCAACTTGGACACGGCAGCGACGTTCTACAAAAAACATGTAGAAGAGCACCCCTACTGCCACATTGCATGGTACTGCCTGGGATGCGCCTACTATTGGCTCGGGCTCACCGAACAAGCGCTTGACGCCTTCGAGTTCACCATCACCATCCACAAAGAATACTACAACGCCTACCTCGGGCTGTCATCCTGCCTGCAGCAATTAGGCAAGACCGGCGAGGCCGTAAGTCGCCTGCTGGAAGGCATCAACTACTCGGAAGACAGGTCCTCGACACTCACCGCCATCGCCACCATCTACATGGACGTGAGAAACTACAACACCGCCATCGTATATCTGCGACAAGCCGTCGAACAAGACCGATTCAACGACCAGACATGGGGATTGATGGCAGACTGCTACGACATGCTGAACGACCCCGACAACGCAGAGCCGCTGTACCAACGCGCCTTGGGCATGAATGGCGAAGAAGAGGAACATTGGCTGGGCTATGCCGATTTCTTGATGCACCACGAACGCTACAAAGAAGCCATCGACCTGCTCAAGGAGGGAGAACGCACATCCATCAGTCCCTACGAATTCAACAGTCGGCTGGCTTATTGCTACTACAAAACCGAAAAACAGCAACAACTCTTCGAAACCCTCAACGCTTGCGCCGCCGACTACCAAGATGGGTTGAGCGCACTTTTGATTGACTATCCCGAAATGAAGGAAGACCCCGAAGTGGTGAGGATGATAGAGGAGTTGAAGGATAGTGATTAGGGACGAAAACGTAAACGAAGACGTAAACGAAGACGAAGACGAAGACGAAGACGAAGACGAAAACGAATTCTCAATTAAAGTGATTAGTGAATGGTGATTAGTGACTAGGAAATACAACTCTACAATTTACAATATCAAACATGAAATTATTTTTCAAAATATTGATTTTCTGCGTTGCCTTGGGCACTTTGGGAACGGTACAGGCGCAGAATGTCGCCGAACAGGTACGCGGCACCGACACCGCCTCGTCGGGCTTTGTCGCCTCTGCGTTGAAATGGTACGACGCCAACATGAACTACACCGCCGTAGGCGTGCTGATGACCGTGGAAAGTTCTTTCATACCTTTCCCCTCCGAAGTTGTCATTCCTCCCGCAGTGTATGTAGCATCCAACCCCGAGAGCAAAAGCGGCATGACCATCTGGATGATAGTGCTGATAGGCACATTGGGCGCTATGTTGGGTGCCTTCATCAACTACTTTCTTTCGCGCTGGCTTGGCAGATGGGTAATCTACAAATTCGTTGACAGCAAGTTAGGACATCTTTTCGGACTTAGTGGCGAGAAGATGGAACGTGCCGAAGCCTATTTCAACAAACACGGCAACGTCTCGACATTGGTGGGACGCCTCATCCCCGTCATCCGACAGCTCATCTCCATTCCCGCAGGCCTCGCCAAGATGAACATCGGCGCCTTTGCATTCTTCACCTTCATCGGTGCCGCTGTGTGGAACTGCATCCTCGCCCTGTTGGGCTACCTCGCCTACCAAGCAGCCGACCCGTCGGTCATCGAACGCTATAGCAGTCAACTTTCCATCATCATCCTCGCCTTGGCAGGTGCCGCAATAGTATTCTTGGTAATCCGAGCCATTCTTAAGAAAAAATCAAAAGCTGAAAATATAGAGTCCTAAGTCATAGTAAAAGTCCATGCGCAACATCATTACAGACCCACGTCCCGAACGTCCTTTGCCAAAGAAAGGATGTAGCGTCGCTTTTTACCTTTTCCTTCTCGCACTTCTACTTTTCCTGATAGTGATGTTCATACTCCATAAAAACCAAATGCGATGAACCTTCGTGAGCAATTTCCAATTCTCGACCAAGAAGTTTATGGTCATCCCCTAGTCTATTTCGACAATGCCGCCACCACGCAAAAGCCTCGTTGCGTGATTGACACGCTCAGCAACTACTACCTCACACTCAACAGCAATATCCACCGTGGCGCACACCATCTGGCAGCCCAAGCCACCGAGGCCTACGAAGCCACACGCCAGCATGTGCAGCGGTTCATCAACGCCCGCCACAACCACGAGATCGTCTTCACCCGTGGCACTACAGAGAGCATCAACCTTGTTGCCGCCTCCTTTGGACAGGCGTTCCTCAACGCAGGCGACGAAGTCATCGTGTCGGGAATGGAGCACCACTCCGACATCGTGCCCTGGCAACTTGCCTGCGAACGCAAAGGCGCAAGACTGCGTGTGATTCCGTTCAGCGACGAAGGCATCCTCGACTTAGACGCCTACAGAAACCTTTTTACCGAAAAGACCCGCATCGTGGCAGTCAACCACGTCTCCAACACCCTCGGCACCATCAACCCCATCAAGGAAATCATCGCCATCGCCCACAGCCACAACGTCCCCGTGCTGATTGACGGTGCGCAGGCCATCTCCCACATCAAGGTGGATGTGCAGGAACTCGACTGCGACTTTTACTGCTTCTCGGGGCACAAGATGTACGCACCCATGGGCGTAGGCGTGATGTACGGCAAAGAGGAATGGCTCGACAAGATGCCACCCTACCAAGGAGGCGGAGAGATGATCAAGACCGTAACTTTCGAGAAGACCACCTACAACGAGTTGCCCTTCAAATTCGAGGCTGGCACGCCGTCGGTGGGCGACGTATTGGGTTTGGAGAGCGCTATGAACTTTATGGAAAGCATTGGCATTGACGCCATCTTCCAGCACGAGCATGAACTCACGCAATACGCCACCGAGCAACTCCTACAGATTCCCAACATGCGAATCTTCGGCACGGCACCCAACAAGACCTCAGTCATCTCTTTCCTCATAGGCAACGCACATCCCTACGACGTAGGCACATTGCTCGACAAGCTCGGCATCGCCGTGCGCACCGGACACCACTGCACACAGCCCATCATGGACCGCTACGGCATACCCGGCACCGTACGCGCCTCCTTCGCCATCTACAACACCCGCGAGGAAATCGACCTCTTCATCAAAGCCCTCAACCGCATCGCCCCGATGCTGGAATAAGATTAGTGATTTGTAACGAATACGAAAACGAATTCTCAATTCGATAATCTTCAACCCTCCAAATCTTCAAATCAACACATAGACCTCGATGCTTCGTTCCCTACACATAGAAAACTACGCGCTCATTCAGCAGACCGACATCTGCTTCTCACAAGGATTCATTGCCATCACAGGCGAGACTGGCGCTGGCAAATCCATCATTCTCGGCGCTTTAGGACTGCTCACGGGACAGCGTGCCGACACCCAAGTGCTTGGAGAACCCGACAAAAAATGCATCGTTGAAGCAGAATTCGACATCTCAGGACTGCAACTTCAAAATCTTTTCACAGAGAACGACATCGACTATGACGACGTGCTTTTGCTGCGTCGCGAAATACTTCCCAGCGGAAAATCGCGCGCCTTCGCCAACGACTCACCCGTACAACTTCCCTTTTTGAAAACCCTCGGCGCGCACCTCCTCGACATCCATTCACAACATGCCACGCTTCTGTTGGGCGACCGCAGTTTCCAAGCCGAGCTTCTCGACACAATGGCACATTCTTGCATTGCCGATTATCAGCAAGCCTACCGACACTACTGCGCTTGCAGAAAGCAGCTGGAAGACCTTACCGCACTAGACGCAAAGAACCGCAAAGAAGCCGACTTTCTGCAATTTCAGTTTGACGAACTGCAACAAGCCCGCCTGCAAGTCGATGAGCAAGCCGACCTAGAGCAAGAGTCGCAACTGCTGCAAAACACCGAAACCATCAAAGAGACGTTGCTCGCCGTGAACCAGCTGTGCGACAGCGAAGAAGACTCCACCCTGGCACGCCTCAACACCGCCAAGAGTCAGCTCCAACATATCGCCTCGTATCACAGCGACATACAGACACTTGCCGAACGGCTCGACTCGGCACTCATCGACCTGAAAGACATCGTTTCGGAAATCAACCAACTCGACAGCCATCTGGCATACAATCCCCAGCGTCTCGAAGAAGTCAATGGCAGACTCGACCTCATCTACAAACTACAAAAAAAGCACGGAGTCAACACCATAGAGGCACTTCTCAACCTACAAGAGGATTTGGAGCGACAGCTCAACTCGTTCAACAACATCGAAGCGCAGATACAGCAAGCCATGCAAGAGGTGGACAAAGCCTACTCGCAGATGCAGACCCTCGCCGAGCAGCTGACAGCGCAGCGGCAACAAGCCGCAAGACAGTTGCAAGAGCAAATCGCCCCCACACTCGACCAACTCGGAATGAGTGAGGCGCAACTAAAGATTTCCATCAGTCCTGCGGCAGATTTCGGTCCCACAGGCCACGATACGATCCAAGCGCTTTTCAACGCCAACAAAGGAGGTACGTTCCGAGAACTCTCGAAGGTCGCCTCCGGTGGCGAGATGTCGAGACTCATGCTTGCCGTCAAATCCATGATTACCGCACAACAATTGCTTCCCACGATCATCTTTGACGAGATAGACAGTGGCGTTTCGGGCAACATCTCCCTCGCCGTAGGCAAAATCATGCAACAGATGGCACAGCACATGCAAGTCATCGCCATCACCCATTTGCCGCAGATTGCGTCACGCGCCCAGCAGCACCTCAAAGTCTATAAACAGGTGGAAGCATCACGCACCATTTCGCACCTCAAAGAGCTTGACAACGCAGAGCGGATCACCGAGATAGCCACCATGCTCTCGTCCGACAATCCCACCGCATCGGCCTTGCAAACCGCCAAGGAACTGATGAAATGAGGGAAATTGACCTTGACGTTAACTTTGACCTTGACTAATTCTCAATTCAATAAGTCTTTTACAATTGCCGACAAGTCGGGATTTTCGCCGCTGGCCTTGTGTTGCGCCCGTAAATAAAAAGGAATGCGCTGCGAGAGTTGCCGTTCCACAAACTCACGTTGTTGCTCAGGTGTCATACCCATAAGCAAAGGTCTGTTTTTCTTCGACCGCTGAATACGACGGCACACCGCATCGACATCCATCTCAAGATATACCGCCGTGCCATGTGCCAGGATCCAGTCCATATTGTCGCCCTGGCAAGGCGTGCCACCACCCGTAGAGATGATGGTACGATCCATATTTTCCGTGCTTTCCAGCACAAGACGTTCCAGTTTCCTAAAAGCCGACTCGCCATATCGGCTGAAGAAAAGAGGGATAGCCGTATGGTAGCGTTGTTCGAAAAGAGCATCCAAATCCACAAAGTCCCACCCCGTCAGCTTTGCCAACTGGCGTCCCAGCGTGGTCTTCCCGCTGTACATATAACCGATGAGATAGAGCCTTGTGTTGATTTGTTGAATTGTTGAGTTGTTGAATTGAAAAGTAATTAGTTACCAGTTACCATTCACCAATTAATACTCAAAACTGCTGCCACCCAGGAACTCACGCATGATAGAAGTTGGAGGGATGCACTTGGAATCGATAGGTTCAATCAGTTCGATGAAGTTGAGCAGACGCTGCGCCTCGGCGAACTCCTCGCAGTTGTGCGGCACCTTCTTCAGCAGAGGCTCCGCGAACACACGCAACACACCCAACTCATAGAGCAACGCGGAATTGAACATCACGTCGGCGTTCTCCTGATAAGGGAAGATGTGTTTCTGTTCGCCACGCTGCACCTCCTCCCAACGATGGATGGTGTCGTAGGCATCCCAGCCACGATAGTTGTTGTCGCGCACCATGCGGCGAATCAAACGATTGTCGCTGCTGTGGATGATGTTCTGGTCGTCGATGGCAATCTGCGTCAAAGCCGACACATAGACCTTGAACTTCAGCGAGTCGTCGATTTGGGCTGTCAGCAGTGGATTCAAGGCATGGATACCTTCCACCAAGAGGATGCTGTCCTCTTTCATCTGGAGACTCTTGCCACTAAAATAGGGATCACCCTTGATAAAATCGAAAGTGGGAATTTCCACACGCTCGCCAGCGAAGAGCCGCAACAGATGTTCATTCAGCAGAGGGATGTCCAATGCGTTGACATTCTCGAAGTCGTATTCGCCATTGGGCAACTTAGGCGTACGCGCACGGCATACGAAATAGTCGTCCAAAGAGATCTGCTGCACGTCGAAGCCCAGCACGCTCAGCTGTACGCTCAAGCGGCGACAGCTGGTGGTCTTGCCCGACGAAGAGGGACCCGCCAGAAGCACCATCTTCACGGAGTCTTTCTTGCTGTAGATCATCTCGGCAATTTCGGCATATTTCTTTTCATGCAACGCTTCGGCGACATGAATGAGGTGGTTAGAGCCGCCATCACGCACCACACGGTTGAGATCCATAATGGTAGGCACCTTCAAGAGGTCGGCCCAGCGGTGGTGTTCCTGGAAAATATTGAAAAGCTTGGGAGTTTCCTGATAGAGGTTGAGCTTTTCGGGATAGTCGGGATCGGCGCACTGGAGCAGATAGCCCTCAGCGAAGGGACGCAAATCCCAGCAACGGATGCAACCTGTGGAGGGAGCCAACTCGGTAGAAGTCTTGTGAACCGTGCCTCCCAAGAACTGCATCTCGATGTACATCTGCGTCAAGCCTTCAAACAGACGTTCCGTTTCGGGCATTCCCTCGTGGCGGATAAGTTCCTTGGCATCCTCAAGCAGCATGGTCTTGTTCTCAAAGGGCAAGTCCTTGCGCTGCAGTTCAATCATATAGCCACGCAGCGTTTTGCATACCTCCAGCTGCTCGTGTTCCGTACCCATGTTTTGGAGTCGGAAGTAGAACCCATTCTGCAAAGTATGGTCGATGATCAATTTTGCCTCGGGGAAACAGTCGCGCACAGCCTTGTAGAGCATAAAACGCAGCGAGTTCTGATACATACGCCAACCCTGGCGATGCTTGATACTGAAAAACCTGATGGTCTTAGGGTTGTATATTTTGTAAGAGAGTGGACGCACCTCGTTGTTGACCAACGCGCCGAGGATGGGATAAGGGTCACGGTTTTCGCGATCCTTCAAAACGCCACCAAAATCCTTCGCCAACTCGGCCAAAGAAGTACCCTGTTCTACTTTTTTTCTCTTCGAATTGTTTACGATAACGACTTCTATCTTTTCCATTATTTTTTAGATTTAAAGTGCAAAGATACGAAATAAAAACGAACCTCATTGTCGTTTCAACAATTAGATAAAAAAAACACCGAAAAGTGGGATTTTCAGGTGGCAATCCCTAAAAATTTCCGTGAAATTATAGGACCTTGCGTAACTTTTCTTAGCAGAACAATCGTTTATGTCATAGAATTTTGATACCTTTGCATCAAATTATAATCAATTATACCAATATGGCAAATCTAAATAGAATCAAGGTTGTCCTTGTAGAAAAGGGTAAAACCGGCAAGTGGCTAGCAGAAGAGATTGGCAAAACACCATGCACCGTTAGCAAGTGGTGCAGTAACAGTATTCAACCAGACTTGCAGACTTTAGACAAGATAGCAAAACTTCTTGAAGTTGATGTGAAATATCTCCTTAACGACACCCAAATGTAATACACCTATGACAGACATAGAACTCAAAACACTTAAAGATAACCTCTGGCACTCGGCAGATATGCTTCGTGCAGGTGCCCACTTGGCAGCCAACAAGTACGGGCAGCCAATCCTTGGCTTAATCTTCCTTCGTTATGCGGATGTGCTTTTCAAACAGCACAAAGAAGAGATTGATGCTGAGTACAATCAGTATAAGGGTACTCGTATGGAGAAGGAATACAAAGATGTTGCAGTAGAGAAATGCGGTTTCTACCTTCCAGAATGTGCCTACTTTGACTACCTGAACGATGCTCCAGACGATGCCAACAAAGCATTGCTCGTGAAGCGTGCCATGGAAGCCATCGAACGTGAGAATCCACGAATGGAAGGTGTGTTGCCAAAGGAAGTGTATGGTCAGTTGGTTCCCGAAGAGGAACCAGAACTTTTGAGTCGTATTGTTCGAGTGTTCAAAGATATTCCGGAAGACATCAGTATTGACATCTTTGGTCAGATTTATGAGTACTTCCTTGGCAACTTTGCTCTTGCTGAAGGTCAGGGTGGTGGAGCATTCTATACTCCTGCCAGCGTAGTACAATATATGGTAGAAGTGCTTCAGCCAACAACTGGTGACAAGAAATTCCTTGACCCAGCTTGCGGTTCGGGCGGTATGTTCGTACAGGCGGCTCGCTACATGCATCGTCATAATGCAACAAACGACGAAATGATGCATTTCCGTTGCTATGGTGTGGAGAAGGAACCCGACACCGTGAAGTTGGCAAAGATGAACCTTTTGCTTAACAATATACGTGGTGAGATTACAGAAGCGAACTCCTTCTATAGCGACCCATATAGTGCATTCGGTCAGTTCGACTATGTGATGGCAAATCCGCCGTTTAATGTCGATGAGGTGGTTGTGGAGAAAGTGGTTGGCGATGCCCGTTTCAATACCTACGGAGTGCCTCGCAACAAGACAAACTCTGGCAAAAAATCGGGAGACAAGAAGGAAACCGTACCTAATGCCAACTATTTGTGGATTGGCTATTTCGCTACAGCACTTAATGACAATGGCAAGGCGGCACTTGTAATGGCGAACTCTGCAAGCGATGCTGGTGGCTCAGAACTGGAGATACGTAAGAAGATGATAGAGGATGGCATCATCAGTCAGATGGTGACGCTCCCAAGCAATATGTTCTCAACTGTTACGCTCCCTGCCACACTTTGGTTCTTCAACAAGCAAAGAACCAAGCGTGATGAGATTCTCTTCATTGATGCTCGCAATATCTTCACACAGGTAGATAGGGCTCATCGCAAATTCTCTGACGAGCAGATCAAGAACCTTGGCATCATCAGCCGCCTCTATGAGGGTGACAGCGATGCATTCTGGGCATTGATCGACGAGTACAAGACTCGTCTCAACGATAACGAAAACGATAACTACTGGCAAGCGCAGATAGATTGGCTTCTGAAGCGTTGGCCCGATGGCAAATACCAGGATGTGATAGGATTGTGCAAAGTTGCCAAACTGGATGGCGAGGATGGCATCATCGACAACGACTACAGCCTCAATGCTGGCCGCTATGTGGGCGTGGTGATTGAGGATGATGGAATGACGGAAGAAGAGTTCCGTGCCGAAATACTCAACCTCAATAGTGAGTTCTCTGCCCTCTCCAACGAGGCGAAGACATTGGAGAGTGAGATTGAAAAGAACTTGAAAGAATTGTTTGGAGAATAAAACCATGAAGGAAAATAAAGACATCGGAAAGTTGAATTCGGCGATAGTTTCTGAAGACACTCTGTTTGATCACATTGCCAATCTCATTGATGAGAGCCGCACGCAAATAGCAAAGACCGTGAACAGCGCAATGGTTTATACCTACTATGGCGTGGGGCAGTATATAGTGGAGTTTGAGCAGGGGGGTAATTCCCGGGCAGAGTATGGCAAGGGCGTGTTGAAGCGACTATCAGCAAGACTGACGGAGAAGTATGGAGCAGGATGGTCGTATGCTAACTTGCGTAGTATGCGCCAGTTTTATATGGTGTATTCTAAAATGCTAACCAGTGGTCAGCAAAATCAAAATGATGACCAGCGGTCAGCAAATCCTTCATTCATATTGCCTTGGACACATTATCAAATCATAATGCGAGAAGATAATCCTGATGCTCGTAGTTTCTATGAGCTAGAGGCATATAATCAACAATGGAGTAAACGGCAACTGCAACGGCAAGTTAGCAGCAGTCTTTACGAACGTCTGGCTCTGAGTCGAGATAAGGCTGAGGTGATGCGACTCGCGACCGAAGGTCAGACCATCGAAAAACCATCCGACATCATCAAGAATCCTTTGGTGCTTGAGTTTGTGGGTTTGAAACCAGAAGCTGCATATACTGAAAATAAACTTGAAACAGCAATTCTCGACAAGATAGAGGATTTCCTTCTGGAGTGTGGCAAGGGGTTCCTGTTTGAGGGGCGCCAGAAACGGTTCACTTTCGATGAGGACAATTTCTATGTCGACCTTGTGCTTTACAATCGCATCCTGCAATGCTACGTACTCGTTGACTTGAAGGTAGATAAGTTGTCACATCAGGATCTTGGTCAGATGCTCATGTATGTGAACTATTTCGACCGATACAAGCGATTGGAGTTTGAGAAACCTACCATAGGTATCTTGCTTTGCCCGAGCAAGAATGACGCCCTCGTAGAGTTGACGCTACCACAAGATGCCAACATCTACGCCCAGCAGTACGCCCTCTGCTTGCCCGACAAGGCTTTGCTGCAGCAGAAACTGCGTGAGTGGATTGAGGAATATAACGAACTAAATGGAAAGGAAGAATGAGTATGGATATAAACGGTTCGGACAGATACCTAAACAAATACAGAATTCCCTCAAACCGATTGAGAGGATGGAATTATGCACAAAACGGATGTTATTTCATTACCATTGTCACAAATGACCGCAAACAGATATTTGGAAAAATTGTTGATGGACAAATGATATTGAACAATATTGGAGAAATCGTCAATGCCGAATTCCTGAAATCATTCGAAATGCGTGATGAATTATATTTGGGTGAATATGTGATTATGCCAAATCATATACACGCCATTTTGATATTGGATAACGATGACCACGGCCGTATTGTAGAGACGCACGGCCGTGCGTCTCTACAATATGGCCGTGCGTCTCTACAACGCGAACCAAAATCAATATCGTCATTTGTGGCAGGATTCAAATCGTCTGCGATAAACCGCATCGATGATTGGATTGACAACATGAACGGCGAACACATGGGTGATGGTTATGCGGATGATGACCACGCGGGGACGCACGCCCACGTATGGGCGCACGGCACCGTTGGGGCGCACGACACCGTTGGGACGCACGACACCGTTGGGACGCACGGCACCGTTGGAACGCACGGCACCATTGGAACGCACGACACCATTGGAACGCACGGCACCGTTGGAACGCACGGCACCGTTGGAACGCACGGCACCATTGGGACGCACGACACCGTTGGAACGCACGGCACCGTAGAGACGCACGGCCGTGCGTCTCTACGACGTGACAACCAATGCGGCAACCACACGAACGTGTATCAAAAATTCAACAAAAACAATCCATTGTGGCAGGCCAATTATCACGACCATATCATCCGCAATGAAATGGAATACCGCCGAATTGCCGAATATATTGTAAATAATCCATTGAAATGGAACGAAGATACATTGTCGAATGTTGAAATAAATAATAAGGAGGGGTGAGTATGGAATGGCCAAAACTAACATTAGACCAATTGGGGTCGGTCTCACGTGGGCGTTCAAAACATCGACCAAGGAATGATGAATCTCTGTTTGGTGGAGATTATCCATTCATTCAGACAGGAGATGTTAAGAAAGCTGGGTTACATCTTACTGATTTCGAAGAAACATATAATGAACAGGGACTTGCACAGAGCAAACTTTGGAATCCAGAAACTCTTTGTATAACTATTGCAGCGAATATTGCAGACACCTCAATTCTTGGAATTAAGGCTTGTTTCCCAGATAGCATCATGGGATTTATTGCTAATCCAAACAAGGCTGATGTGAGATTTGTCAAGTATTCTTTTGATATTTTGCAAAAAAGATGCCAAGCAATGGCATTGGGTGCTACCCAAGACAATTTATCTTGGGAAAAACTGGCAAAAATCAAGTTCTCAATTCCCCCTCTCCCCATACAGCAAAAGATAGCCTCCATTCTCTCAACCTACGACACCCTAATAGAGAACAACACCAAACGCATCCGTCTGTTAGAGCAGATGGCAGAGAACCTATACAAAGAATGGTTTGTCCGCTTCCGTTTCCCAGGACACGAGAATGTGGAAATGGAGAATGGACTGCCGAAGGGGTGGAAGGTGGAAAGATTAGGTGATTGGGGAATTTGTTTAGAAACAGGCTCAAGGCCTAAGGGTGGAGTAGACGATAGTCTAGCAGAAGGCATGCCATCTTTTGGTGCAGAGGTTATTAAAAATCTTGCAGAATTTGATTATCATTCAGTCAAGCTAATTCCTATAGAATTTTATCGTAAATTAAAACGTGGGAAAAATACAGGCAACGATATTCTATTATACAAAGATGGTGCATATATTGGAAAAGTAACTTTGTTTAGAGATGATTTCCCATTTAAGGAATATTCTATAAATGAACACGTTTTCTTTATATCACCGAATAACGTATCTTACAAAAACTATATATATTTTACCTTACATCAAAAAGAATACTTTCTTTTGATGCAAAACCTTAATAGGAATGCGGCACAACCAGGATTAAGTCAGCAAGATATTTTTAGAATAAAAATGACCATTCCAGATGAGGATATAATAAAAGAGTTTAATAGTGAAATTGAACCTTTATTGATAAGTATATTCTCTTACGCAAAACAAAATACCCTTCTTACTCGCCAGCGCGACCTTCTCCTCCCTCGCTTGATGAGTGGCAAACTTGAAGTAATGGTTCGATAAACTCACCAACCTAAAACTAAATTGATTATGAAATCATTTATCAGCGAAGACAATATAGAACAAGCAATTTGCAATCGCCTTTCATTACCAGAATATGGTTGGCAACGCATAGCGTGTGACCCGAGCGTTGAGGCACAGGATGATGTATCGATGACTGGTCGTGATAATGTGACGGAGTGTATTCTGCCAAAGATATTCTTCAATGCCTTGAAACGCATCAACCCACAGATTGACCCCGAGACATTGGCTGGCATAGTGAAAGATTTTCGCAAAGACTATACTGGCACGGATATGGTGGACACGAACTATAAGTTCTACAACCAAATACGCAACGGCATCAAGGTCAAGGTAAAGAAGAACGGAAAGGAAGACTTTGATATTGTAAAGATCATCGACTTCGACAATGTGGAGAACAACGACTTCCATTGCGTCAACCAGATGTGGATAAAAGGTCATTTCCGTTATCGCCGTCCAGATGTGCTGCTGTTTGTGAATGGTTTGCCAGTGGTGTTCATAGAACTGAAGAACTCTACGGTAAAGGTGGAGGAATCGTACAACAAGAACCTCGTGTCGTATCGTCAGGATATTCCAAACATCTTTGCCCTGAACCAAATATGCGTGCTCAGCAATGGTTTGCAGACAAAGCTCGGTGCATGGAATGCAGGCTATGAGTTTTTCTTTGAATGGCTTCGTGTTGACGATGAGAAGGAGAAACTGGACCGTGATAAAATAGCAGAATATGGTCTGAGCATAACAAATCTTATTGATGGTTTATTCCGAAAGGAACGTTTGCTGGATTACATTGAAAACTTTATCTTCTTTGACAATAAGCGCATCAAGATCATTGCAAAGAATCACCAGTACCTTGGCGTGAACAACTTGATGAAGCGTGTTGGCAAGAGGGATGAACTGAATGGTAAACTTGGCGTATTCTGGCATACACAGGGCTCGGGGAAAAGTTATTCGATGGTGATGTTCGTAAGGAAGGTCAAACGCAAGCTGCCTGGCAACTTCACATTCCTCATCATTACCGATCGTGATGACCTTGACACCCAGATACACAAGACGTTCGTGAGGGCAGAGGTTATTGGCGACAAGGAAGAGTGTCAGCCAAAGAACGCCGTACAGTTGCGTGAGTTTCTGGGTAGCAACAAACCCATGGTGTTTACGCTGATACATAAGTTCCAGTATGACAAGACAAAGAAATATCCTGTCCTTTCCGAACGTGATGACATCTTTGTCCTTGTTGATGAAGCTCATCGCACGCAATACAAGCAGTTGGCGGAGAATATGCACACAGGTCTGCCAAATGCCAACTACATTGCATTTACCGGCACACCTTTGCTTGGAAGTAAGCGACTAACCAATCAGTGGTTTGGGGACTATGTGAGTGAGTATAACTTTGCTCAGGCTATTGCGGACGGCAGCACTGTACCATTGTTTTATAGTCGAAGAGTGCCGGAAGTAGGATTGGAAAACAATTTCCTCGATGACGACATTGTGGACATTGTAGAGGAAGAACAGCTTAATGACCGCGAAAGAGAACTTCTGGAGAACTCTTCATCTCGCATTCTTGAAGTCATCAAGCGTGATGAACGTCTGGAAAAGATAGCGCAAGACATTGCATATCATTTTCCTCGTCGTGGTTTCCTCGGCAAGGGAATGGTGGTGAGCGTGGACAAATACACTACCGTAAAGATGTATGACAAGGTGCAGAAATACTGGGCAGAGGGAAAGAAGGCTCTCGTCAAGGAACGCAATAATGCCAAGACAAAAGAAGAACGAGAGAAACTGACAGAACAACTCAACTATATGAATAAGGTTGAGATGGCTGTTGTTATCAGTGAAGACGCTGAAGAGGTGGAGAAGTTCCAGGATCAGGGACTTGACATCACGCTGCATCGCAAGAAGATGAATGAGATTACGGCCGACGGCAAGGACATAGAAGACCGCTTCAAGGATAAGGACGATTCGCTATGTCTTGTGTTCGTCTGTGCCATGTGGCTTACTGGCTTCGACGTGCCTTCATTGTCAACGCTCTATCTGGACAAGCCCATGAAGGGACATACGCTGATGCAAGCCATCGCGCGTGCCAACCGAGTTTATCCGGGCAAAAACTGCGGTATTGTGGTTGACTATGTGAACGTGTTCAAATACATGCAACAGGCTCTGAGTGATTATGCTTCTAATGATGACAATGCAGAATATCCGGCAAAGGACATTGAAGCACTTATACAAAGTATTGATGAGTGCATCTTGGAATGTGAAGCGTTCCTTTTGAAACTGGGCATCAGCATGGAGAACATTATTGCAGAAAGCAATACGCTCGACCAACTTGACTTGCTTCGTGCAGCCTACCTGAAGATTCTCGAAAAGGACGAGTGGAAAGACCGCTTCAAAGTGCTCAGCAACTTGCTGATGAATCTTTATGATGCCAGCAAGCCCGAAATCTTTGAGCGAGATTGGTATAACGAGAAGTTTGCGCCCCTTAGTTATCTTAATGGTTTGTTCTGCAATCAGATTGATGATGAGAAACTCAATAAGGCCAAGGCAAGGATGGCTTACACCCTGGACGATAGTGTAACGGCCATGGTGGCTGAGGACCAATCGGAGTATTGCATACACCAAGGTAAGGTCATTGATTTGAGCAAACTCGATGTAGAAGCTTTGCGAAAAGAGATAAACTCTACACCTTACAAAGCTCTGGAGATTGAGAATCTACGAGAATTCATAGAAAAGACCTTGGAGCAGCTTATCAACAAGAACTGTACTCGTGTCGCATTCTCTCAGCGATACAAGAATATCATTGACCGGTATAATGCGGGTGGCACGGAGAACGAAGATTATTATGAGAAACTCTTGCAGCTCGTTGAAGAAATGAAACGTGAGCAAGGTCGTTCTACTGTAATGGATCTTCAGGAAGAAGAACTCGAAATCTATGACTTGCTTTGCCAAGGCAGGAAACTGAGCAAGGCTGAAGAGCAGAAGGTTATACTTGCTTCGAAGAACTTGTATAAGAAACTGATAGAGGAAAAAGACAAGGTCATGGTTGTGGATTGGTATAAAGACGAGCAACCTCGTAAAAAGGTGCTTGCACTTATCCAGTTATCCCTCAATACCGACCTTCCCGAAAGTTATGATCGCGTGGCATTCAATGAAAAGACCAATCTCCTGATGAACCATTTTGTAGATATGGCAGTTCAAGGATATGGTTGGATAGCGTAAATTCAAAATTGAATCCCACAAAGAACAGTCTATTGTCCGTTATTGCAAATATACGTCATCACATTTTCAAATGCAAAGAAAAGATTGCCAAACAATTATCGGTGGGATTCATCATGAGACGGTAATTCCCAATGCATCTAGCAAACGAATAATATGAAAAAGTTTTTAAGCAACTTCCTCCTTGCGATTATAATATCATCATGCTTTTCGCAGAATAGCAATCTTATAATAAGACATTATGAGAAATGCGTAGATTCATTTTGCCTATTGGATTCAGAGGGGGCAAATATTCCAGATGCTGAGAATTATTTTATTAATGGTCATATTGTCTTGGTCGATAAGGGGAGACAACAATATTTGCGAATGACACATTATCCTGGGGATCCTATGGGCGTGATGAGTGTGTTCGAGATAGGATATCTTTTTGACTTAGACTCGTGCTTGTATTATGATTATGATGGGGCATTTTTGACAAATAACAATGTTTCTCTTGGTGAGTTGGTGGATAATATTGTGGAGAAGCAAGGAAACCCTACCTGGATAGAAGAAAAGGATGGATGTAGGATATATTGTTATTGGGAGGATGAGTCTAATTCGGAATATGTGCGAGAGAACAATGAGTATGCATATTTTATTAAGTATTGGATTAAAGACAGAAAGCTTGTCAAACTGAAGTTTGGTTTTGAATATCCTTGATAATTGACACCTAGGCTAACAACGAGAAAAATATGCTTCAAACTCATACAACAATATTTTAGCGTCCCAATGGGATGGTAAGATGAATGAAACTAGTCTTAATCTTCTTAACTATGTCAATGAGAAATAATAATTTTAAGCTTGGAAGATTCTCCCTGTCGGTTTCCATTCTATTGTTTTTGTCGGGGTGTGCTTCTTACAAAGACGTTACCCCCTCCATTCCTTCCACCGATTATGTCGCGAAAGAGGAAGTCCCTGCTTTGGAAAAATCCATCGATGATGCTTTTGATGGTTATATTGCAAATATCATTTCTCGCAAAACGATTTTAATGAACGAATTATCAGACTCTTTGATCCGAGCGTTAATTGACTCTTTAGTGTCTGTCTTGTCAAAGCCAGATGGAGCGGACACACTATTCCTGAGCTGTACAATAGGTTTCCCCAATATTGAATCAAACAGGTCCTATTTTCAGTACTTGATATGGAACAAACGAGGGGAAGGATTTGAAGTGGTTAAAGATGATCTCCCGAACATCAAAAACATCCGCTATTTTAAACAAAACATGAAAAGTCCAAGCAATCATAAAGAAATCAAGATGATTGAGGATTGGAATATTACAAAAATAAGAATAGCGGAATCTTCTCACAAGAACAGGCACTATTCTGTGCTACCAATTTATTCCATAGCGATAAGATTATTGATAGACCATCACAACATAAAAAACATTGAATCCATTGTGTATGAATATTCTGATTTCGAGTGGGACTTCAAAGATGTATTGATGTTTGATTGACAAAAGGCCTAAAGGGAGGGGAGAAATGTTTTCGAGACTAAAATTTACCGGCAAGGAAACCGACTGTGAGACAGGATTTTCCTATTTCGGAGCCAATGATCTCCATCACGCAAAATAAAAGAAATATGAAGAAGCTATTAATCATTGCTGCTGTTATCCATTGCAGCATCTGTTTTTCGCAATCATTCTCTGCTGTAAAAATCTATATTGCAAACCCCTACGTAGAGCGTGTAAGCGTAATTAAAACTCAAACGTACAATATGGATTATGTAAGGAGCCACTATGCCTCATACGTGTTTTCGATGGAACAAAATTACATAAATGCTCTTTTTGACAGTTTACAATCGTTTTCTATAACAAAAGTGGATTATGACAGTGTTGTCTTGCTTATTAATTCATCCATGGGATGTGGAACGGACATGAACTTTGAACCTTGTATTGTGATAGATTTTATTTGTGGCAATAGATATAATACGAATGATGAAGTATGGACATTTTCTGTGAATAAACAAGGGTATATATGTCGAACATTCCACTCTGTAGGAAATCAACTATGCTATCCAAACAAAGAATGCATAGATTTCTTAAAGCGGCAATACCCTGGTTTGTTTTTCTTGTTACAATAATAATCCAGGTAAGTCGTCAACCTACCCATGGTGAAAATCTTAATTTTTATAAATTTTAACTTGATGCCAACTTGACGCGGTTTTTAACATAAAAATTCTTAAAAATTTTGGACAAAAGTTGTAATATATTGGTTTATAATATTTTACAATAATTTTGAAAATTTCACAAGTTGCTGATTTGCAATATTTTAAATCGAGTTCACCGAAGGATCACCGAAGGATCACCGAGAGATCACCGAAGGATCGCCGAAAGATTGTTGTAAGATATTGAATTACAACAAATTAAAATGTTAAAATATAAATATTTGATTTACTGCAACTTAGATAAAATTTAGGATACTGCAAAATGAGTTTATTATTTTAATTTATCTTAATTTTGTAGGTAAAGAAAATGCACATTACAGAACAGGAGAGTTTTGAGTTTTAAGTTTTGAGTTTTAAGTTTTAAGTTTTGAGTTTTAAGTTTTGAGTTTTAAGACAAGGAATTTGCTTTTACATTTAAACGATAATTACCGCTAATGTGTATAGAAAATTCCCAGAAATATTATTTGCGAATAATTTGCGAATAACATGTGGGTATTTTTGTTTGTCATGTCGATTCAATGTTTGAGACATGAAAACATAAAGCAAACTGATTCTGGATTAAAATAATTGTGTAATTTTGCAAAAACAAATTCATGCAAAGATTAGAGGCAATGTCCTGTCTTTGTAAACAATAACGAGAATTATTAATTAAAACTAGCCCAGAACTAAAATGAAAAAATTACTATTACTTTTTGCATTGGGTTTCTGCTCTCTAGTCGCATGGGCAGATGGAGAAACCTTTACGGTAGAGGCTCCTGCAGGTCAGTTTTTGAACTACCAAATCACTGGATCCAACAGTGTCTCCATTGTTTCTGTCTCTCAAGCGTCCGGAGATTTGGAAATTCCGTCAACAGTAACCCATAACGGTGTGACTTATACCGTCAAGCGCATTGTGTATAATGCTTTCTACCGGTGCGATAACATTACCAGTATCACCATTCCCAACACAGTCACCAAACTCGACGAAGGGGCTTTTGAGCGTTGCCCCGATCTCGCCAGTATCATCATTGGCAATTCTGTGGATAGCATCAAACAATACACTTTTGCCGAATGTACGGCTCTTACCAGTATTGTTATAGGTAGTTCGGTGTCCTACATCGATGAGACAGCCTTCGGATCCTGCAACACTCTGGCCAACATCAGCGTAGCAAGCGAAAACACCACCTTCGACAGTCGAGACAACTGTAACGCTATTATAGAGACAGCGACCAATATGTTGGTGTATGGATTCAAAAACAGCACCATTCCCAATTCCGTAACCAAAATCAAAAGCAAAGCATTCGAAGGCCGTGTCGGTCTTACCACAGTCAACTGTGGCAGCTCTTTGCAAAGCATCGGGTCGGAAGCGTTCAAGGGTTGCACCTCGCTCACAACCCTTAATATTTCCAGTTCCGTCACCAGTATAGACAATACAGCATTCAAGAACTGTTCTTCCCTTCGCAACATAACCGTGGCTAGCGGCAACACCACCTACGACAGCCGAAACAACTGTAATGCCATCATCAAGACGTCAAACAACAAATTAGTTCTAGGATGCAAGAATACCGCCATTCCTAATTTGACAACCAGCATCGGGAATAATGCATTCTATGGAATCGGATGTCCAGAAAACCTCGTTATTCCTAATTCCGTGACCTCTATCGGGGATAATGCATTTTACGGTTGCGAAAGCCTCAAATCCGTTGTGATTGGTAGATCAGTAACCTCAATCAATTTCCACGCATTTTTTTTATGTCAAAATCTGAGAACCGTATATAATCTTACGAATATAACTTTTGAGAAAGGTCAAATAAGTAATGGCTATGTGGCATGCTATGCCCATCGAATTGTAAACTCCGTTTCGAATGGTAATAATTCGATTTGTCAGATTCCCGATAATTTTACCGTTGTAGATAATGAAGATCAGATCGCGTCCCACATACCCTATGCCACCATTCCTGCCAACTTCGTTTATCTGGATGACGGAGAGTATAAGGCCAAGGAAGTTGTTTTGACCGATTGTCAGGATAAATTCTTCTCACCTTTCATATTCACGGCCGAAAAGGCGACCTACACTCGCGACTTTGCCAGCGGAAACCGCAGCACCCTCTATCTGCCATTCTCAGCATCCGTTCCAACCGGTTTGGAAGTGTATGATTTTTCCGACTTCGATAACAATACCATCACCTTTACAGAGCATACGGGCAATATAGCAGCCTATACCCCTTATCTGGTAGGTTACGACTTGTCTAAGGACGGCTCTACCCAGACTTGTACCATCACTCAGACCAATGCCGTGTTCCCACAATCTCACTCTTCCAACTATCATCCGGTCACCCATGACGAGATGACCTTCTGTGGCGTTATTGAGCGCACCACGATGAGCAGTACCAACAACTACGGCTACTCCGACGGCTATTTTGTGCAGAGTGGCGGCTCGGCTCATGTCAATCCTTTCCGCTGCTACTTTACTTACAATCCTCCTGCTGGTGCCCCGCAGGGTCTTCCACCCACGTTGGGCATCGATTTCTCAGACAACAGTCCCATGGGCATCTACGACGTGGAGAAGCCCCTGAACAACATCCGCTACAGCAACGACGTCTATGACACCATGGGCCGTCTCATACGCAGGAACGCCGACAACCTCAACGGCCTGCCCAAAGGCATCTACATCTGGAGAGGAAAGAAAGTACTAGTATTTCAGCATTAAGAATAAAAACAACAAATTTCACGAATTGCAATTCACTAAAAAGTCCTATTGCCAATTCATTAAAAAACATCACAATGGAAAACAAGAAACAATATATCAAACCCACCATCAAAAGTGTCGAGTTCAAGGCTGAGATTGGCTTTGCCTTGAGTAGTCAGCGCTTAAGTAGTTTTGGATCATCGAAGGAAGACTACAATTTTACTACCGACCCGCAAAACGTCAACAATGGAAACCGCTTTGGCGGCTACTTCACAGGAAACAACGATGATTGGGACTAATTGAATTAAAAAAAACACAAAAAAAGTGCGGCGCCTCAATTGAGGTGCCGCACTTTTTTTGTCATTCTTCAATCAATTATAAAAAATGCAGTTTGTTGCTTGGCAAAAAGAGTGCAATCACTATTCACAATTCACTATTCACTTCTAACTTTTTTTTGTACCTTTGCAAAAAATATATATTTCAATGAAAAAAGCTCTTGTTTTAGGACTCTTGCTGATGCCCGCCATGCTTTGGGCGCAACAGATTGAGAAACTGCAAAAAGGTGTCAGTCAGAACGACACGAAAGCCATGATCACCCTCGCCGAACGTTACCAATGCGGTTGGGGCGTTGCCGTTGATTCGGCAAAAGCCTACAGCCTCTACCAAAAAGCCATGGAGTTGGGCAACGCCGACGCGAAAGCACATGTGGCACGCTATCTCTTGTATTATTCAGGCATCCAGCGCGATACCGCACAAGCGTTGCGCTTGTGTCAGCAAGCCGCCGACGAAGGTTCGTTGTATGGCCTTTATCGATTAGGAAGAGCCTATTTGAATGGCTACGGAGTGGCATGTGATACCGCAAAAGCCTACAAGTTGATAATTCAAGCCGCCGAAAGTGGCGATCCCGCAGCCATTACCTATATGGCAAGAGCGTATTACTACGGATTTCCCGGCAACGAACCCGACAAAGACAAAGGCATATCCTACGCCCTTAAAGCCGATGCCTTAGGGGAGTACGGAAGCTCCGACATACTGTTTTTTTACTATTTCTTCGATTGCAACGACTCAAAGAAAGCCTGGAAATACCTTAACCACGGCATTGAACAAGGCGACATCTACTGTATGACACGAAATGCCATCAACCACCATTATGGCAATGGAGCAACTGTAGATGATGCCAAAGCGTTGCAGCTATTGGAAGAGATAGACAAAAAGTATGGCCCCCAAGCCTACACAGAGTACATAAAAGGTTGCCTCTATTCCGAGAGCAGCAATCCACTCATCAACAACAAGCAACAAGCCGTTGCAAGTTTCAACCGTTCTTTGCAGCTTGACCCCGAATTCAGTTCTACATACATAGCGTTGGGAAAATCCTATTTGTACGGAACCCTTTTCGATGCCGACGAAGCAAAAGCGTTGGAAAACTTCGAGAAAGCCTTTGAGATAGACAAAGACGCCACTGCAGCCTACTTTCTTGGACAGATGTACCTGAAAGGTGTCGGAACCGAAGAGAACGACGAAAAAGGCGTAGCCTACCTTCTGGAAGGCTTCAAGCAATACAACATTGATGCCGCTTTGGCGCTGTTTGACGTCTTCTACAATGGCTACAACAACATTCCCGCCGACCCGCAGCGCGCCCTCGCCTATGAAAAGAAAGCCGCCGACTGGGGCAGCACCGACGCACTCATCCTGCTGGGCCGTATCGCCATGGGAGAAAACAACAATCCTGAAGAAGGCGCCAGATATTTCAACGAAGCCGTCGCCAAAGGCAACTACGAAGGCTACTATTACCTTGCCGCCTTGGAAGAACAGAAAGAAAACTACAAGCAAGCCGTCAAATACTTAGAGACCGGAGCCAAGAAAGGCGACGAAACCTGCAATTCGGTGCTCGGCAGACTCTATAAAGAAGGCTCAGAACCATTGAAAATCAAACCCAACGCCAAGAAAGCGGAGCAATACTACATTGCCGCCAATTCACCCGCCGGTCGTTACGAGCAATCGATGCTCTACCTCAACGGACTTTTAGGAGACCAAAGCGAAGCCGACATCAACAAAGGTCTCGGCTTGCTCAAACAAGCCGCCCAGGAAGGCAACCGCGACGCCATCTACTGGTACGGCTACTGCTTTGAGACCGGCACCTACGTGGATGTCAACTACGACACCGCATTCTACTATTACAAGATTCTTGCCGACCACGGCGATGCCGAAGGTCTGTTCAAGATGGGTCTTTTCTATGAATTGGGCGACGGCGTGGAACTTGACTCCGTCAAATCAATCGATTATTATACACAAGCCGCCAATCAAGGCATGGCAACCGCAATGTGCTACTTGGGCGACTTCTACCGCATCGGGCGATTCGTACCCTGCGACTCCGCCAAGGCTTTTGAATACTACATGCAGGCGGCCCAGTCGGAAGACGACCCCGCAATGGGCCTCTATTACGTTGGACGCAGCTATCTTGAAGGATGCGGCGTAGCCAAAGACACGCTCCAAGCCTTAGCCTATCTGCGCAAAACCGCCGAAATGGGTGTCGGCAATGCCGCATCCCGTTTGGGAGACTTCTTCTACAATGGCGAATTTGTAAGTCGTGACATCGATTCCGCCATGTACTACTACATGAAAGGAGTGGCCGACAACAACGCCAACTGCAACTATATGCTGGGCAAATATCTCATCGACAACAACGCCTACTACGAAAAAGCCGTAGAATATCTCTACCATGCCGCCAAGAAGGGACATCTTGAAGCCACATTACTCTTCGCCGATTGCGAACAAAACGGCATAGGCCTCCAAGCCGACCCCGAAGACGCCTATCTCATCTACGAAAACGTAGCCCGAAACACCGGCAACAGTGAAGCATACCTGAATATGGGCGTGGCCCGTTTCCAAGGTTTAGGCTGCGAGCAAGACTACGCCCTGGCAAAAACCTATTTCGACTCTGCCGCCAAGGCTGGAAATAGCGGCGCAATCTTCAACTTGGGCATCTGCTACGCCAACGGCGTAGGTTGCGACCAAGACACCGTGCTTGCCATGGACTATTTCAAGCAAGCCGCCGAACTCAACAACATCCGTGCACTCAACCTCTTGGGACAATGCTACCAAGAAGGCGATGGCGTACCTGAAGACAAAGCCTTGGCAGTAAGCTATTTTGAACGTGCCATGGCACAAGGCAGCACCGAGGCCATGTGCAACCTAGGACTCTGCTACGAAGAGGGCGACGGCGTGGTGCTCAATTCAAAGAAAGCCTTCGAACTCTACACCCAAGCCGCAGAAGCAGGTTCGGCACGCGGCTGTTTCATGGTAGCCAACTGCTATGCATCAGGCATCTACGTACGCGAAGACATGTCAAAAGCCGCCACTTGGTATGAGAAAGCCGCCGAACTCGGCCACCTCGTAGCCATGTACAACCTCGGCATTATGTACGAGAGAGGCGACGGCGTAGAGCAGAACAAGAAGCTCTCCAAGAAATGGCTCACCACTGCCGCTGAATACGGTTACGAACCCGCCCAACAAAAGCTGAACAGCAAGTGAATAGTAACCTTGACCTTAACCTTGACCTTGACTAATTCTCAATTTGATAAGTTCTCAATTGTCACCTCATAGTTTCAACCTCTTTCTGATTATTATGGCCGCCATTGCGGTGGTGGTTTTCGTCTGTCTCTTTTTCGTGGATGCCGGCTACGGCAAATTCTACAACAAGAAATGGGGACCCGCCATCAACAACCGCATCGGCTGGGTGCTGATGGAAGCGCCCGTATTCTTCGCAATGTTGTTGATGTGGTGGTTTTCAGACCGTCGTGGCGACACCATACGACTGGTATTGCTGTTGGTCTTTGAGCTACACTATTTCCAACGGTCGTTCATCTTCCCGCTAAAGATTCGCGGCAACGGCAAGATGCCACTCTCCATCATTCTGATGGGCGTGACCTTCAACACCTTGAACGCCATCATGCAAGGCGGCTGGATTTTCTTTATCTCCTCCGAGGACTACTACGGTTCCACCTGGCTCACCGACCCAAGATTTCTGCTCGGACTCCTTGTTTTCCTCTTTGGAATGTATGTCAACATCTCTTCCGACAGCATCATCCGCAACCTCCGCAAAGACCCTTCCGACACGAAACACTACCTTCCCCAAGGGGGCATGTTCCGCCATGTGACCTCCGCCAACTATTTCGGCGAATTGCTTGAATGGTTGGGATTTGCGTTGCTCACCTGGTCGTGGGCGGGATTGGTTTTCGCACTCTGGACCTTCGCCAATCTTGGTCCCCGTGCCGCCAAAATCCACCAACGCTACTGCGACGAATTCGGCGCCACAACCGACATGTCCAAAAAGAAAAGAATCATCCCCTGGATATGGTGATTTAGTGATCCGTGACTAGTGATTAGTGACCAGACAATTCTATAACTTCTAGAAAAAACCAAATACAATACAATGGAATCTCCCATTTTCACCCCTTGTCAGATTGGACCCATAACGCTCCGCAACAGAGTGATACGCTCTGCCGCCTTTGAGAATATGGCCTATAACAACTCCCCTTCCCAAGACCTTTTCAACTACCACACCGCCGTGGCTCGTGGAGGCGTGGGCATGACCACCATCGCCTACGCCGCCGTCAACCAGTCGGGACTTTCTTTCAACGGCCAGCTATGGATGCGCGAAGAAATCGTTCCCGAACTCAAGAAACTCACCGACGCGATCCACGCCGAAGGCGCCAAAGCCTCCATCCAGCTGGGACACTGCGGCAACATGACCCACCGCGCCACCTGCGGTTGCAAACCCGTTGGCGCTTCGGGAGGTTTCAACCTCTACTCCCCCACTTTCGTTCGTGAACTGAAAAAAGAGGAGATTTACAGCCTGGTACAAGATTTCGGCAAAGCCGTCAACCTAGCCCGTCAGGCAGGATTCGACTGCGTGGAGATTCACGCCGGTCACGGCTACCTCATCAGCCAGTTTCTCTCGCCCTACACCAATCACCGCAAGGATGAATTTGGCGGCTCGCTGGAGAACCGCATGCGTTTCATGCAGCTGGTTATCAAAGAAGTGATGCGCGTAGCAGGCGACGATATGGGTGTGGTTGTAAAGGTGAACATGCACGATGGATTCCGCAAAGGCATGCAACGCGAAGAGTGCATCAAGGTGGCGCAAGAGTTGGAGCGATTGGGCGTTCACGCCCTGGTACTCACCGCAGGCTTCGTCAGCAAAGCCCCCATGGAGGTGATGCGTGGCGCCATGCCGCTCAAGACGTTACGTTATTACATGGATATGAAACATTTCTGGTGGCTCAAAGCAGGTTTGGCATTCGCAGGAAGGCTGATGATTCCCACCGTACCCTATAGCGAGGGCTATTTCTTGGAAGATGCCAAGGAGTTCCGCGCAGCGTTGAAACTGCCGCTCATCTATGTGGGCGGATTGGTTTCCAAAGCCAAAATGGAAGAGGTGTTGGAAGCAGGATTCACGGGGCTGCAAGTGGCACGCGCCTTGGTACACGACACCGAGTTTGTCAACAAGCTTAAATCGGGCGAAGTGACCTGCAGCCAATGCGGACACTCCAACTACTGCATCGGCAGAATGTACACACTGGAGATGAAATGTCACCACTGCGTAAACAACCTTCCCAAACGGTTGCAAAACGAGGTGGACGCCGCCGAGAAGGCCGCACGACAATAAAGCAACAACAAATGGAAGAAACATCGCAACACACAACCCACCCTCTGGCACTGGTAACTGGAGCCAGTTCGGGAATGGGACTGAAATATTCAGAGCAACTCGCCGCCAAAGGCTACGACCTATTGATGGTCAGCAACCAAGAAGAAGAGTTGCAACAAGCAGCCACACAAGTGGCAGCACGCTATGGCATACACGCCATTCCACACTATCAGGATTTGGCACAGCCCACGGCGGCACAGCAATTGCTGGATTTCTGTCGGCAAGAGCAACTTGAAGTAGAGGTCCTGATAAACAATGCAGGAATGTTCTTTTTCAAGGAATTGCAAGCCGAAGACATGGGACGCATCAATACCATGATGTCTTTGCACATGGACACCGTCACCCAGATGAGCATCCTGTTCGGATCCCAGATGAAGCAGCGCGGACACGGCTATATCCTCATCATGTCGTCGATGGCAGCCAAATTGCCCACACCCGGCATCACCATCTACTCCGCCACGAAAGCCTATCTGAGGAGTTTCGGCAAGTCGCTCTCCTTCGAGATGCGACCCTACGGCGTGGGCGTCACCACAGTCTGTCCAGCCGCCATCGCCACCCCACTCTACCGACTGAAAGAGAGCCTGCTGAGCCTCGGCGTCCGCGTGGGAGTCATCAAGACCCCCGACTGGCTGGTACGCAAGGCTTTAAAAGGAATGTTCCGCAAAAAGCCCACCGTTCAACCCGGATTCATGAACATCTACCTTCCCCTACTCATTGCCCTGTTGCCCAGATGCATCGAAGACAAAATCTGGAGATCAGTGAGCAGTGAACTGTGACCTTGACCTTGACCTTAACCTTAACCTTAACCTTAACTCATAACTTTCCTCCCCCTTCTATCGTCTCTATTCCCTCTATTGTCTCAATTTTCAATTCAATAAGTTCTCAATTTGATAAGTTCTCAATTCTCAATTCTAAATTCTAAATTCTCAATCAGTTGTTTGGTCTGGTTTCTCCTTTTGGGGAATTTTGCCTCGGCACAACGCTACGAGTTGGTACCCTTTGGCGACTTTGAGCAATGGACCGTGCGCCACATCAAGGAGTCTGCCATCATCGGGGGCAACACCCGCGACATCTATGTAGTAGCACCCAACGACACGCTTTCGGTCAACAAAGTCTATAACTATTCCAAAACCATCTGGTCCTCCTCCAACGCCTACGCCGTAGTGATGGGCATTACCAAGACCAGCTGCTCCGCCATGCCCGACAAAGGTCCCACGGGTCGGTGCGCCAAGCTCATCACCTGCTATGCCAGTTGCAAGGTCTTGGGACTTGTAAATATCAAAGTATTGGCCTCTGGAACGTTGTATTGGGGCAAGATGCTCGAGCCCATTTCCAGCGTCACCAATCCCTATTCCTACATGGACTGGGGCATTCCGTTCACCAAGCGTCCTACCGCCATGCTATTGGATTACAAAGCGGTGGTTCCCAATACAGGCAAGGTTGTAAAAGGAGCACGCACCGTTGACGGCTACGACCCCGAAGAGGTCATGCTCATCTTGCAAAACCGCTGGGAAGACGAAAAAGGAAACATCCACGCCAAGCGTGTCGGCACCGCATTCTACCGCATCAGCAAATCCTCCTCCGGATGGGTGAAGAACAAACGCATACCCGTCATCTATGGAGACGCACGAAAATCAGAATCATACAAGCCTTACATGGATCTTATCACAGGAGAAAAAACACTCTACGCCCTCAACAGCAAAGGCAAGCGCGTTCCCATTCTTGAAGAGGGATGGGGCGATGCCTCGACACCCGTCACCCACGCCGTGATGTCCATCTCCTCGGGCAGCATGGGAGCTTTCAAAGGCGCCCTCGACAACGTTCTTTGGGTAGATAATGTCCGTCTGGAATACTGATGTTGAGTTGTTGAACTGTTGATTTGTTGATTTGAGTTTTTTGGTCATTACACCTTAGGTAACTTCTAAAAATTCCACGTTAACAATAATACCATAAACAATAATTATTAAGAAACTTTTCACATGTCCACTTTTCTCGTTACCGGCGCTTCCGGCAGTATGGGTTCAGAGGCCACGAAAAGCCTCGCCGCACAAGGCAACCACGTCATCATGGCCTGCCGCAACCTTGACAAAGGAGAAAAGACACGGCAATCCATCCTGCAACAGTTTCCCAACGCCCAACTCACATTGCTGAAGCTCGACCTGTCCCAACTTGAATCAGTACAATGCGCCGCCTTGGAAGTGGCCAAAATACTGCAAAACGACAATGTTCTTTTAGACGGGATTTTCAACAACGCAGGCATCATCAACCGCGATTTCCGTCTCACGCAAGACGGATACGAAAACACCTTGCAAGTCAATTTTATTGGACCCGCATTGCTGACCTTGACGTTGATGCCATACACAAAAAGCAACGCTCACATCGTCAATATGGTATCGCTTACTTGCCGTTTTGGAAAAATAGACGAAAGACTCTTTGAAAAAACAAAAAAGGATTTCAGTCAACTCGGCACCTATGCCGACACAAAACTGGCGTTGTTGCTTTTCAGCATTGCGCTCTACCGACATCAAGAATCATTGGGGAAACCCGACATCTACATCAACGTGGCCGACCCTGGCGTAGTAAACAGCAACATGATTTCGATGGGTAGATGGTTTGACGGACTGGCCGACATCCTTTTCCGCCCACTCTGCAGCTCACCCGTCAAAGGAGTTGCGCCGGCATTACGAGCACTCTCAACATCAGACAATTGCGTCTATTTTGTTGGCAAAAATCAACATTCCATCGGCAAACGTTTCCTCAACGACACCCACATCGAGTGGATTTGGTCCGAGATTCAAAAAATTCTTTAACAACGATATCTCGTCAATTCTCTACCCTATAATAATAAAAACAAATAAAATGCGTTTATTATTAGTTATAGTATCAAAGAGCGTGATCTGCGATTTGTGATCCGCGAACAGAAAGCAGTACGCAACAATATGATAATCATTGGGTAGTGAAAAAAAACAATTGTATATCTCCATATAGAAAATTCATCTTTGGCGCATTGATTTCCTGCTTGTTAGGACTATCAATGTTTTCATGCCAAAAAGACCCCCTCGTAGAAGGTATCGCAGGATTGGAATTCTCTACCGACACGGTGGCGTTCGACACAGTGTTCACGACAATGGGCACCATCACGCGTCAAGTAAAGGTTTACAATCATTCCAACAACCCCGTTGAAATCGAGACCATTACACTTCGAGAAGGTCGTGACAGTCGCTTCCGGTTGAACGTTGACGGCGACACCAGCATGGTTCAACACGACGTTACCATCCTCCCCAACGACAGCATTTTCATTTTTGTTCGCGCCAACATCAACCCCAACGACGCCACATCGCCTTTTGTTGTGGAAGACGCCATTTTGCTGCAAGACGGCAATACGCAGAAACAGATTGTCCTAACGGCCTGGGGACGCAACGCCATCTACCACAATCCAGACCACGTGCTTCGCAACGCCGATGGCAGTTATCCTTTGGACGCTTTTGGCAATCCCTACCGCTACAGCGTGATAGACTGCGACAATTGGCGTCACGACCTGCCTCATGTCATCATTGGCTATGCCGTTGTTGACAGTCGCAACACACTGACACTCAAAGACGGCGACGAACTTTATTTCCACAATGACGCTGTGCTGTGGGTCTATGACAGTGCCACGCTAAAGGTGCAAGGCACCGCAGAAACGCCCGTGTTGTTCACCTCCATCCGTCACGACTCCCACTACAACAAACTGCCAGGGCAATGGGGCTACATCTGGCTGAGTACCGGCAGCAAAGACAACGAAATCAGCAATGCCATCATCGAGAATGGCTATGTAGGCATCCTTGCCGACACCAATGTCAACAACAATCCCACCCTCAAGATTGAAAACACCATTATCCGCAACCAATCCATGGCGGGCATTATGGGACAAACCGCATGGATAGAAGGTTCCAACGTGCTGGTACACACCTGTGGAACTGCGACCTTGGCGCTGCAATATGGTGGGAAATACGCCTTTGCAAACAGCACTTTCGCCGACTATTGGCGCTACAGCACCCGCACCAACCCAAGCGTGGTGCTCAACAACCACTACAGCTACCAAGGTAGCGAATACCTCTACGACGCAATGCAAATCTCTTTTTCGGACTGCATCATCTACGGAAGCCACAGCGAAGGCGAAATGCTCATAGACCTTGACGACCGCGTAAGTCATACACTAACAATCTCCCACAGCATTGTCAAAGGTGGAGAATGGGACGAAGACCCACTATTTGCCGACACCGAAAACGACGACTACACACTACAAGAAAACTCCCCAGCCCAAGGAATTGGATGGCAACAAAACAGTGATTTGTAACTCGATAACTCTTAACTAAACAAATCTCCAAATGTACGAATACATCTCCGGAAATCTTGCAAAACTAGAACCCACACAAGCCGTGATAGACTGTGGCGGCGTGGGTTATCTGATGGAAATAACGCTCTATAGCTACGAACAACTGCAAAAAAGCGAAGGAATTGTCAAATTGCTTGTGCATGAGGTGATTCGAGAAGACGCCCACATACTCTACGGATTCTGCGAAGAGGCCGAACGAGAGCTGTTTCGTATGCTGATAGGCGTAAATGGTGTAGGTTCACAAACCGCGCGGGTGATGCTCTCTTCCATGAGCGTGGAAGAACTTTGCCAGTCTATCGCCAACGAAGATGCCAAGCGCGTGCAAAAAGTAAAAGGCATCGGCGCCAAGACAGCGCAACGCATCGTTTTGGAACTCAAAGACAAGATTGGCGGCAACTGGAAATCCTCTGGAGCGACGCCCGTACTCACAACAGCGAACAAAGAAGAAGCCCTTTCCGCCTTGGTAATGCTTGGCTTTCCGAAAGCTGCCGCCGACAAAGTGCTGCAAGGTTTGGACGCTTCTCTCAGTGTGGAAGAACTCATCAAGGAAGCGTTGAAAAGACTGTAATTATTCAACCGTCAGACTAACAAATATCCGAATATCGTCCTTCTCGATTCAACAAATCAACAAATCAACAACAAAGCTCATACACCATCAAAAACTTCCGCCATATTCTAATGCTGCTTTTGGCAGTCGTGTCTATGCAATACGCATGGTCGCAGACTCCCGAAACGTCTTCCAACTGGCAGTCGTGGGGAACAGGCTACACGCCGTCGAACATGACCGACACGGTAGAATACGACACCAAGCGCAACGAATATGTGCATGTGCGAAAAATCGGCGACATTGTGATTGAGCGTTCCAGCATGACCTTCGACGAATACCAGAACTGGAAGATGGACAAGTTGATGGACAAGTACTGGGACGAGAAAAGCAGACAAGGCAACCAAGGTGGCGGTGCATTGGGGTTCTTAGACAACATTCCAGGCTTTAACGCCATCAGCGACAAGATAAAGAAACTCGGAGAAATCCCCAAGATTGAGATCAACCCCACAGGTAGCGCCGAACTGACCTTCCAGCTGGTGAACAACTATCGCGACGACCCCGCCAGAGACCAGAACAAACGCAGTCAGACAACCTTCGACTTCGACGAAAACATCCAAGTAAGCATGAACGTAAAAATCGGCGACTTGGTAGATTTTGACTTCAACTGGAACACGCAAGCCACTTTTGACTTTGAGAACAAGCTGAAACTGAAATACGAAGGCAAGGAAGATGAAATCCTTCAGTTGGCAGAAGTGGGCGACATCTCCTTCCCGTTAAACACCACCTTGATCAAAGGAAGTCAGCAACTATTCGGAGCCCACACGAAGATGAAATTCGGCAAGTTGACCGTTGACGCCGTTTTCAGTCAAAAGGAGACCAGCACCGAGAACCTGCAAGTCAAGGGCGGCGCCAGTGCGCAGGAATTTGAAATCCGCGCCGACGAATACGAAGCCGACCGACACTATTTTCTCGCACAATATTTCTACGACAACTACAACAAAGCGATGAGCACTTTGCCCACCGTAAACACCAACATCAAGATCATCCGCCTCGAGGTTTGGCGCACCAACGTAGGCGCCGCCGTCACCAACAACCGCAACCTGCTAGCCTTGACCGATTTGGGCGAGCGCAATCCTTCCAATAGCCATGTGATAGGCTACGGATCGGAACGTCCGTCAATGAACGCCAACAACCTACTGAACTTAATCAATGTCAACGCCATACGCAGCGTAAACAACATTACCAGCTACATGCAAGGACTGGGAATGGTGAGCGGCACCGACTACGAGAAAATCGAGAGTGCACGGTTGCTGAACAGCAACGAATATACATTCAACAGCCAACTGGGTTTCATCTCCCTCACGCAACCGTTGAGCAGCGACCAGATGCTTGCCGTGGCGTTCCAATACCAAATCATCGGCGACACCACCGTCTATCAAGTAGGCGAATTGACCACCGACGGCATCAACGACCCCAACACATTGGTCGTAAAACTTTTGAAAAGCACCGCAACCAACACCCACGGTCCTTTGTGGCGCTTGATGATGAAGAACGTCTATTTTCTGAAAAGCACCCAAATCAGCCCAGAGAACTTCCGTCTGAACCTACTCTATGAAAGTCCCGAAGGCGGCGTGGGCATCGGTTACTTCACGGAAGGTTCCAAAGAGGGACTGCCTTTGGTGGAAGTCTTCGGCCTCGACCGCATGGATGCATCTCAGAACTATTACTATGCCGATGGTGTTTTCGACTGGTTCGACAGTGCAGCCTACAAAGGCGGCACGATACAATCCACCACAGGACGCATCTTCTTCCCCACAGTAGAGCCCTTCGGCAAAGACCTCAGAGAGATACTTGGCGACGAGCGACTGGCGAACAAATACTGCTTCGACTCGCTCTACACCATGACGCAGACCTTGGCACGGCAATATGCCGACAAGAACAAGTTCTATCTTGAAGGCTACTTCACCAGTTCGGTAAGCGGCGAAATTTCACTTGGATACAGTGTCACGCAAGGAAGCGTCAGCGTCACGGCGGGAGGCATGCCGTTGATAGAGAACGTGGACTACACCGTGGACTACACCATGGGTACAGTGCGCATCATCAACGAAAGCATCCTCAGCAGCGGAACACCCATCAGCGTAAGTTCCGAGAACAACTCGTTCAGCATGATGACCAAGCGTATGATGGGACTTCACCTCAACTACGAGATAGAAAAAGACTTCAACGTAGGCGCCACGGTGATGAACCTCTACGAAAAGCCGCTTACCCAGAAAAACAACTTCGGCGAAGAGCCCACCAGCAACACCATCTGGGGTTTGGACCTGAACTACCGTCACGAAGCGCCTTTCATCACAAAGATGATCGACTGGCTGCCCGGCATCGAAACCAAAGCGCCATCCACGCTCACCCTCTCGGCCGAATTCGCCCACTTCATTCCCGGAATGTCGAAGGTAGGCGAAGAATCATCCTCCTATATCGACGACTTTGAAGGCGCCGAAAGCAGCATCGACCTCAAAGGCGTAGGTTCGTGGTTTTTGGCAAGCACGCCGCAAGACTGGCAGAGCAGTCTGCCCATGTTCCCCGAGACGCGCACCGGTTCGGGACTCGCCTACGGATACAACCGCGCCCGACTGGCATGGTATCGCATCGACAACCTTTTCTACGAAAACAACAGTCCAGAGAATATCACCGATGACGACCGTTCAAAGCCCTACGCACGCCGAATCTACGAGCAGGAAGTATTCCCCAACAAGAGTCGCGCCGCCGGCATGCCCACCAACATCTACGAACTGAACCTGGCCTATTACCCAGAAGAACGCGGTCCTTACAACTACGACGTAGAACCAACTCAATACAGCGCCGGCACCGACGCCGACGGAAAGTTGCTCAACCCACAGTCGCGTTGGGGCGGCATCATGCGCAAGATGGAATACACCGATTTCGAGACCCAGAACATCGAGACCATCGAATTCTGGCTGATGGATCCTTTCATCGAAGATTCGAACCACACGGGCGGAAAACTGTATTTCAACCTAGGCGACATCAGCGAAGACATTCTGCGCGACGGTAGGAAGAGTTTCGAAAACGGACTACCCGCCAGCGAGGAGGTCATCAATGTCGATACCACGATTTGGGGTCGCGTGCCCACTACGCAACCCATCGTCAACGCCTTCGACAACGACGCATCGGCACGCAAGTACCAAGACATCGGCTACGACGGACTGAGCAGCACACACGGCTCGCAAGACGAGCAGTCGTTCTTCAGCGACTACCTGCAACGCATCGAACTGACCCACGGCACATCCAGCAACGCCTACCAGCAAGCCCTCACCGACCCCAGCAGCGACGATTTCCGCTACTACAGAAGCAGCTACTACGACGAGCAGGACGTCAAAATCAACGACCGATACAAATACTACAACAACCCCGAAGGAAACTCTCCCGTTGACGACGACAACGAAGAAAGCTACTCAACAGCGGCCTCCACGCTCCCCAACGTCGAGGACATCAACAAAGACAACACCTTGAGCGAGGCGGAAAACTACTATCAATATGTAATCAACCTCGACCCCGCCCACATGAACATTGGCGAGAACCATATCGTTGATATTCAAGAAGCCACAGGCATCCAACTCGCCAACGGAGAGGTCACATCCTGCAAATGGTATCAATTCAGAATACCCATCCGCGAGCCCGACAAGAAGGTAGGCAACATCAACGGTTTCCAGTCGATTCGATTCATGCGTATGTTCCTCAACGAGTTCGACAAGCCCATCATTCTTCGTTTCGCCACCTTGGAGTTGGTTTACGCCACCTGGAGAAAATATTCCGAAAGTCTGCTGCAGCCCGGCGACTATGCCACCGGCACCGACGCCAACACCAGTTTCTCGATTTCTACAGTAAACATTGAAGAAAACGGCGCCCGCGAGCCCGTTCCCTATGTGCTGCCTCCCGGAATCCAACGTGAAGAATGGTACACAACCTCCTCGTCAACCCAGATGAACGAGCAGGCTTTGGCATTGGAAATCACCAATCTTTCCCAGGGCGATGCCCGCGCCGTATATCGCAACTCGCAATACGACCTACGCTATTACGGAAAGATCAAGATGTTCGTCCATGCCGAAAAACAATTCGAGACAGACAACCTCCGCGACGACGACCTCCGTCTCTTTGTACGACTGGGCTCGGACTACAACAACAACTACTACGAATACGAAGTTCCACTCAAACTCACGCCGTGGCACACAAGTGTCGATGATCCCTATAGCATCTGGCCTGAAGACAACAACGTTGAAATCGACCTTCAGAAACTGGTAGAAATCAAAGCCAACCGTAACCGAAAAATCCGCAGCGGTGACGCCACGCTGAGCGGCACACAGCTCTACTACGAATACATAGACAACCGCAAATACACAGTCTTGGGTACGCCAAACCTCGGCAAGGTGAAAGTCATCATGATTGGCGTACGCAATCCCCGAAAGGAGACTCTCGACGACGGGAACGACATGCTGCCAAAGTCAGCATTGCTGTGGGTGAACGAGTTGCGACTCTGCGACTACAACAACCGTGGTGGCTGGGCTGCAATGGCCTTGGCGAGAACGAATCTCGCAGACCTCGGCAACCTGTCCCTCTATGGTTCCTACACCACGGCGGGCTACGGCAATCTGGAAGACAAGCTGACCACGCTGGAACTGAAAAACCAACTGCAACTGCAAGCCTCCCTGGATATGGAGTTGGGCAAGTTCCTTCCCGAGAACTGGGGAGTGCGCATACCCTTCTACATCGACCACACCACCAATATCGGAAGTCCTGAGTACAACCCACTCGACCCCGACGTAATCCTGAAAGAAGACCTCCAGACCTATCAGACCAAGGCCGAACGAGACAGCGTCAAATTGATGACCCAAGAGCGCAGGTCGGCCACCAATCTCACGCTCACCAACATACGCAAAGACCGTGTGGGCGAGAAAGCGCTTGAAAGCCATTTCTACGACATCGAGAACTTTGCGTTCTCTTACGCCTACAGCCGCGAACGGCAAAGCGACGAAGACTTGCAATACTACAACAAAGACCAGCACCGAGGAAGCTTGAACTACAATTTCGCCGTCGCGCAACCCAAACAATGGCGACCGTTCTTCAAAAAGAAGGCGTTCCAAAACAAAAACCTCAAGTTCTTCCGCGACCTCAACCTCTTCTATCAACCCAAGAACATCAATTTCAGCACGGAGGTCTTTCGCGACTACGAAGAAACCATGATGCGCAACAAAGGCACCGCATTGGTGATTACCAAGCCAACCTATTTCAAACAATTTACATGGCAACGGAACTATGGTGTGAACTACGACCTTACCAGCAACCTGCAACTTCAATATACCGCCAACGCCAACGCCCGCATCGACGAACCCATCGGACCGCTTGGATCGGAAGGTTCGCACGACTCCATCTGGCATTCCATCATGGGAGGAGGAACCATGCAGAACTTCCAGCAGGTACTTAGCGCCACATGGAACCCTCCCATCAACAAACTGCCCTATCTAGATTTCCTGAAAGTTCCCATCACTTACCGGACAACCTACAACTATCTTGGTACCACACAAGCACTTGCCAGCCAAGGCAGCACCCTCAGCAACAGCATGACACTGCAAGGCACCGCCAACGCCAACATGCAGACTCTCTACAATAAGATACCTTTCATTCGCAACGCACACAACGCCGGCAACAAGAAGACTACTGCATCCAAGACGAGAGGAAATCCCAAAAACGTGAAAAATCCGAAGCCTCTTACAAAACAAGACTCCATAGCCATGGCCGACTCGCTGAAGCATGAGGCGTTGCTCGAGAAATTGCGCGCCATACGTGATTTTTCAATCCGATTTGTCACCTGCCTCAAGACCGCCAACGCACAATACTCGCTTACCACAGGCAACAGACTGCCCGGCTATATGGGAGAAGCCACCATTGTGGGTCTTGACCCGACCAATTTCTGGACACCCGGCGTCAACTATCTGCTGGGCATCCGCACCAACGAGGCTGCGGAATATCTGCTACGCAACGACCTGCTTTCGCGCGACACGCTCTTCAACGACGCACACGAGAATACCTTCAACCAGACATTCTCGCTCCAAGCCACATTGGAACCAATACGCGACTTCAAGATTGACGTAACCTGCTCCCAGAACTACTCATCAAGAGATGAATACTATTACAAATACCTCTCCGAATGGGATCGCGTAGAGGGTCCGCTATCGGCCATCACCACTGGAAGCTACACTACAACCACATGGAGTCTCGGAACAGCCTTCTCCAACAAAGAGAAACTTTTCCAACAATTCCTCAGCAACCGGATGATCATTGCAAACCGCCTTGCCAAGATGAATCCCGACCCATACTGTCACGATATGGTGCAAGACACCGTAATTGGCGACTACTACCCCGCAGGATACAGTGCCAACAGCCAAACGGTATTGCTCAGCTCATTCTTGGCAACCTATCTTGGCAAAGACCCCAACAGCAGCAGTTTTTCACCTTTCCTCAATTTTCCGCTGCCCAACTGGTCAGTCAACTACACCGGTCTCAACAAAATACAGTTCCTCAAGAAATGGTTCACCAACATCACCCTCACCCACAAATATCAATCCACCTACTCAATAGCCAACTACTACACCGACGCCGCCATTTCGGGCGTTGACGACTACGACTACGGAGCAGAGTCCATCATCAACAATACCGGAGACTATATCGCCCCCCTGAGCACCGACGCCATACAGATTGCCGAGCAGTTCAACCCCCTCATTCGCATCGCGGTAAGCATGGTAAACAGCTTGCAGTTCAATTTCTCGCTGCAACGCAACCGCACCCTCGCACTCAGTTTCTCCAACAACCAACTCACAGAGACCTCACGAGACGGTATCACCTTCGGCGGCGGATACCGTTTCAAGGACGTAGCGTTCAACGTCAAGGCAGGAGGAAAGACCCACAACCTAAAGAGCGACATCGTGTTGCAGCTCAACCTCACCTACAACAGCAACAAAACCGAGATACGCAAAATCAACCAATCCATTAGTCAGATTTCTTCTGGCAGCCAAGTCTGGATGGCAGAAATCTCCGGCGAATACGATCTTTCCTCCACACTCTCGCTGAAAGTATTCTTCCAAACGAACATCAACACGCCATACATCTCCAACGCCTATCCCAACTCCACCACCAAAGGTGGCATCTCCGTCCGATTCTCGTTCTAATACTATAATATATAAATCACATCCATCATTGAAATCCTCTTAAATAATAACCCTTAACTATTATAAATCATGTTTCCAAAATCGACCTACATCCAACGCCGCGAACAACTCCGTAAAGACATCGGACACGGCATCATCATCATCCAGGGCAACCACGAAGCGCCCTGCAACTATCCCGACAACACCTATTGGTTCCGTCAGGACAGTTCGTTTCTCTATTTCTTTGGTTTGCAACGTGAAGACCTCGTAGGTGTGCTCGACTGCGACAACGGCAAGGACTACATCTTCGCCAACGACTACGACATCAACGACATCATCTGGACCGGCCCGCTGCCCTCCGTCAAGGAACTCGCCGCCAGCGTAGGCGTAGAGAACAGCGGCAGTCTCAAAGATTTGCAAGCGTTCATCAACAACCAGATCGCCAGTCACCAAGCCAAGTTCCACTATCTCCCCCCCTATCGCGCCGATAACATTCGTCAGCTCAGCACCCTCTTGGGAATCAAATACGACGCCGTGCGCAGCTACGCCTCAATGGACCTCATCCTCGCCTGCGTGAAACAGCGCAGCATCAAGAGCGGCGAGGAAATTGAGGAAATCGAACGCGCCATCGCCACAGCCTACAACATGCATGTTGGAGCAATGAAAATGGCCATGCCCGGCCGCTACGAATACGAACTAGCCGGATTCATGCAGGGCGAAGCCTGGAAAGGCAACGGTCCCGTGAGTTTCCCCGTAATCATGACCATCCACGGTGAGACTCTCCACAACCACAACCACGACCATAAACTGGAAACCGGTCGTATGCTGGTGATGGACGCCGGTTGCGAAACCGCCATGAACTACTGCTCCGACATCACCCGTTCCGTTCCCGTGGGAGGCAAGTTCAATGATCGTCAGCGCGCCATCTACAATATCGTCCTTGCCGGCCAACTCGAATGCATACGCATCTCCCGCCCCGGCATCACCTACCAGGAAGTCCACACCGCCGTAAGTCGCATATTGGCACAAGGTTACAAAGACCTCGGCATACTGAAAGGCAACCTCGACGACATCGTCGCCAACGGTGCCCACTCACTGTTGATGCCCCACGGCCTCGGTCACATGATGGGTCTTGACGTCCACGACATGGAAGACTACGGCCAAATCAATGTAGGCTACGACAACGAGACTCGTCCCAGCGAACAGTTTGGCTTGGGCAGCCTCCGCTGCGGCAGAAAACTGCAACCTGGTTTCGTGGTAACCGATGAGCCTGGATGCTATTTCATCCCCGCCCTTATCGACAAATGGAATGCCGAAGGCACCAACAAAGAATTCATCAACTTCGCCGAACTGGAGAAATGGAAAGACTTCGGCGGTATCCGCATTGAAGACGACATCCTCATCACTGAAACCGGCTGCCGAGTCCTGGGCAAGCCCATTCCCAAGACCGTTGAGGAAATCGAAGCAACCATGAACGCATAAGCCACCTTCAAGAGGGTATCCACGCGATACCCTCTTTTATTGAATATACTAAGACAAAATTAACCGCAAAAGCAAAATAGAATATTTCGCAGCGATTCACATCGGATTTTAGGCAAACATTAGGCACTAAACGGCATTTTTCTTCAAAAAAAAACTGCAAAATAACACTGAACGCAAAAGAAAAAGAACATTGCAACACTTTTACACAAAACTATATGTCAATATTTTAAGAAAGAATGTGGTTTTTTTTTCAAAAAAGGTTGCTCCGTTCAAAAAAAATGTAGTATCTTTGCAATCGATTTGAAAACAAAAAAAGAAGAAAAGAAGATATGTATTTGACGAAAGAAAAGAAACAAGAAATTTTTGCTCAATATGGCAAAGCAGCAAACAACAGCGGTTCTGCAGAATCCCAGATTGCTTTGTTCACCTATCGCATTCAGCACCTCACCGAACTGATGAAACAGAACAAGAAAGATCAGGTAACAGAGCGCGCTTTGGTAGGTTTGGTTGGCAAACGTCGTCGCATGCTCGACTACCTCAAGGAGACGGACATTATGCGCTACCGTGCCATCATCAAAGAGTTGAACTTGAGAAAATAGTTTTTCATATTTATTTGGTTATGGTTGAGACACTCGAGTCTTCTCGGGTGTCTTTTTTTTAATTAAAAATAATGAGGTCTGGCGCGCGGTGCGTCGGACCGGATGTTAAAGATGTAATAAAGAAAGGAAAACAAATGAACATCATCACCAAAAGATTCGATCTCGGCGACGGCCGCATGATTGAAATTGAAACTGGCAAACTCGCCAAACAGGCCGACGGCGCTGCTGTCGTCCGCATGAACGACACTATGCTTCTTGCCACCGTATGTTCCAAGCGCGAAGTGGGAGAAAATGTCGATTTTATGCCTCTTACCGTTGACTACCAAGAAAAATACGCCGCCATGGGCAAATTCCCTGGTGGTTTTTTCAAGCGCGAAGCACGTCCTTCCGAGCATGAGATTTTGATTGCCCGCTTGGTGGACCGCGCATTGCGTCCTCTTTTCCCCGACAACTTCCACGCTGAAGTGCAGGTTCAGATTACCCTTATCTCGGGCGACAAGAACACCATGCCCGACCAACTTGCCGCTTTGGCAGCCGCTTCGGCATTGGCAGTATCCGATATCCCTTTCAACGGTCCCGTTTCCGAGGTTCGCGTATCCTATCTCAATGGTGAATACATCATCAACACTCCCGCACAGGACATCGAAAACGCAGATCTCGACCTCATCGTTGCCGCTACCGACGAGAACATCATGATGGTGGAAGGCGAGATGAAAGAGGTAAGCGAAGAGGTGATGCTCAACGCCCTCAAGGCCGCACACGAAGCCATCCGCATCCAGTGCCGCGCCATCGCCGAGCTGACCGTTGAGGCCGGCAAGACCGAGAAACGCGAATACTGCCACGAGGTGAACGACGAAGAACTCCGTCAGCGCATCCACGACAACTGCTACCAGAAATGCTACGATTTCGCAAAGCAGGGCATCGCCAACAAGCAAATGCGTGAAGAAGGTTTCGAGGCCATCAAACAGGAATTCATCGAAGCCAACTATACCGAAGAGACTCTCACCGACGACGTGAAATTCATGATTGACCGCTACTACCACGACACCGAGCGCGAAGCCATGCGCGACATGGTGTTGGCAGAGAAGGTGCGCCTCGACGGCCGCAAACCCGAAGAAATCCGTCCTCTTTGGAGCGAAGTAAACTATTTGCCCTCGGCTCACGGTTCTGCCATTTTCACCCGTGGCGAGACCCAGTCTTTGAGCACCGTAACTCTCGGCACCAAGCTCGACGAGCAGATTATCGACGGTGCCGTAGTTGAAGGCACCAGCCGTTTCCTCCTGCACTACAACTTCCCCGGCTTCGCTACCGGTGAGGTGAAAGGCAACCGCGGACTTAGCCGCCGTGAGGTGGGCCACGGTCACTTGGCATGGCGTGCCCTCAAAGAGGTTTTGCCCTCAGAGAACGAATGTCCCTACACTATCCGCGTAGTTTCCGACATTCTCGAATCCAACGGTTCCTCCTCTATGGCTACCGTCTGCGCTGGTTGTCTTGCACTTATGGACGCCGGCGTCAAGATTCGCAAGCCGGTTGCCGGCATCGCCATGGGTATGATTTCCAAGGGCGAAAAATGGGTGGTTTTGAGCGACATCTTGGGCGACGAAGACCACCTCGGCGACATGGACTTCAAGGTAACGGGTACCCGCGACGGTATCACCGCTTGCCAGATGGATATCAAGGTTGACGGCTTGAGCTACGACGTTTTGGCCAAGGCCCTCGAACAGGCTCGCCAAGGTCGTCTCTACCTCCTCGACCATATCGAGAGCACCATCCCCGCTCCTCGCGAGGACTACAAACCCTTCGTGCCCCGCATCGTCCAGATTGAGATTCCCAAAGATTTCATCGGTGCCGTTATTGGCAAGGGCGGCGAAGTCATCCAGAAAATCCAGAAAGAGACCAACACCATCATCAATATCGAAGAGAAAGGCGAAGTGGGAGTCGTTGACATCGCTTCACCCGACAAAGAGTCCATCGAGGTCGCCCTCAAATGGGTCAAGGAAATCTGCACCGTTCCCGAAGTGGGACAGGTCTATGACGCCAAGGTGGTCAGCATCGTCGAGTTTGGTGCTTTCCTCGAATTCCTTCCTGGCAAAGAGGGCTTGATGCACATCAGCGAATACGACTGGAAGCGCACCGAGACTTTGGAAGGCGTATTGAACGTAGGCGACGAAGTACAGGTGAAAATCATCGCTATTGACGAGAAGACCGGCAAGCTGAAGCTCAGCCACCGCGCATTGCTTCCCAAACCAGAAGGCTATGTGGAAGAAGCTCCTCGTCCCCGTCGTGAAGGCGGCAATGGCGGCAACAACCACGGTCCGCGTCGCGAAGGCGGCAACGGCCATGGTCCCCGTCGTGAAGGCGACGACCGCCGTCGTTCCGGTGGCGACCGTCACAGAGACTAATCACCTTCATTAGATTTTGAAAAGAGCCGCGGCGATGCTGCGGCTCTTTTTATAGTATTTAGCCAATAAAAAAACTTATATCATTTCACAACATAAAATCCCAAAAAATCGTATCTTTGTAATTCATTATACAAACACGACCACATGAACTTTTATGATATATTATTGATTGTCATCAAATTTACGGGTGCCGTAGTTGTCTTCATCTACGGCATGAAATTGATGAGTGAAGGATTGCAGAAAGTTGCCGGCAACAAAATGCGCAACATTCTGGGCAAGATGACAGGCAATCCCGTGAGCGGAATCCTTACTGGTACTGCCGTAACCGCCGCCATCCAGTCCTCTACGGCAACGACAGTAATGGTGGTGAGCTTCGTCAACAGCGGACTCTTGACCCTTGCCGGCGCCATAGCCGTAGTGATGGGTGCCAACATCGGCACCACGGTAACCTCATGGATCATCCTCCTCGGCATGGGAGGCGGTGGCGAGAAATTCCTCTTCCCGCTGGTAATCATCGCCATTGCCGCGCCCTTCATGCTCATGAAGAAGGACAAAATGAAGTCAATCAGCGAGTTCATTATCGGATTTGGTTTGTTGCTCATCGGATTGCAGTTCTTGCAAGATGCAATGCCCGACCTCAGCCAAAACCCCGCCATATTGGAGGCCATGGGTCGTTGGGGTGACTACGGATTTTGGTCTATCCTGATTTTCATCATCGTAGGCGCACTGCTTACAGTTCTTATCCAAGCATCTTCGGCGGTGATGGCAATTACCTTGGTAATGACCGCCAACGGTTGGATTGGTTTCGACGTGGCCGTAGCCATCATCATGGGACAGAATATCGGCACCACGTTGACCGCCAACATCGCCGCCATGGTGGCGAACACCGAAGGCAAGAAAGCCGCTCGCGCCCATTTTGTGTTCAACATGGTAGGCACTATCCTCACGCTGATCATCTTCCATCCCGAAATGAACCTGATTGCCCACATGACAGAAAGTTGGAAAGGCATCAGTCCATACGACATTGATTCCCAAAAGGCCGCATCCGTCATTCCCTTGTCTATTACCATTTTCCACACCTTCTTCAATGTAGCCAACACCATCGTGCTCTCCTTCTTCATTCCCACTTTCTGCAAGGTGGTAAACTGGATGGTGAAACCCAAGGACGAAGATGCCGAAGACGAGTTCCGCCTGACCTACATCTCTGGTGGTTGGATGAACACCGCAGAGCTGAACATGGAATCGGCACGCAAGGAAATAGAGACCTTCTCAAAGCGCGTGCTGCGCATGTACACATTTCTTCCCCCACTACGCACCGCTAAGGACGACGAAGAGTTTAACAACATCGTAGCCCGCATCGAGAAATACGAAGGCATCACAGACCGTATGGAAATGGAGATTGCGAAATTCCTCACCAAGATTTCAGAAGGAGACCTCTCGAAAGAGGGTTCGCAGCGCATCAGTTCCATGCTCCGTATCGTGGACAACCTCGAAAGCATCGGCGACACCATCTACCAGATTGCCATGACGCGCAAAAACAAGCGCGAGACGGCAGTGCATTTCGACCAAGGTCTCAACGACAACCTCGCCCACATGACCTCTTTGGTGCAGCAGTCGTTGCAAGTGATGGACAACAACCTCAACACCGACTACAGCAAGATTGACCTCGACGCCGCCTACGAAGCAGAGAAATCCATCAACCTCTACCGCGACCAACTGCGTTCGCGACACTTGGACGCACTGAAACTGGGTGTGTATGACTATGCCATCGGCTCCGCATACAGCGCATTGTACGCCCTTTACGAGAAGTTGGGCGACTATGTCATCAATGTCAGCGAAGCCATCGACAACAGCAAAAAGAACGCCGATTCCGAGTCGGACGAAGAAAACGACAAAAATAATGCACCCGAAGCACAATAAAAGAGACATCTCTATGTTATTATAAGTAACATTGCGACAATAGCTCAGTTGGCAGAGCGGCGGCTTCCCAAGCCGCAGGTCGCGGGTTCGAGCCCCGTTTGTCGCTCAAAGCACAATGTCAGACAATTACGCAAATCGTCTGACAAAATCGAACCCAAACGGAACCAAGCCTTTTTCAAATCAATAGCATTATGAAGAAGGCTTGCAATTTTATTAGACAACAACAATAGTCCTCCATCAAGACGGCCATTCTTATGAAATCTGCACAGGAAACGGAAAACCATTCATTTTCTGTGCTATTTTTTAATTTTCAACCCCTAAAATATTTTTTCAAAAAAGTGTAAGGAATAGAAGAACTTTGCGTCTAATAACAGAGACAATTTGAAAGAGCATCAAAAAGCGTTTATGAAACCAACCGACACAAAACAAAAGGAAGCGTCCTTTTCACAGCTTGTCAAGCGGGAGAAAAGTACCATCTATTCGTTGTGCCTCCTATTTGCGGACGACAAAAGCCTGGTAGATGATATGGTGCAGGAGTGCCTGATAAACCTATGGAAAGGGTTTGATGGGTTTGAAGGCAGAAGCGACATTCGGACCTGGCTCTACCGCGTGTGCATGAACACCTGCATTTCCTTTGATAGGCAATGCAAGCATACCACTGGCTATCTTGTGGAGTTGGATCCTCAACTATTACAATCCGAGGATGACGGAGCCGTCGCCGCACGTCAGTACGAGATGTTGCATGAGCGGATAAAACAGCTTGGACCGTTCGACAGGGCATTGATGCTGCTTTGGCTCGAAGACCTCCCCTACGATGAAATTGGCTCCATCATCGGCATCTCCGCCACGAATGTCGGCGCCCGACTGACTCGAATCAGGGAGCAACTGAAACAAATGAACAACCCATCAAATAAATAGACGCAATGGAAGAACAGATTACAACCAACGAGTTGCTGGAAATGAAAGAGCAACTACGGGAATTGAAGCAACAGGTGGAAATACGAACCACCTTTCACGAGAACCGACTGCGCGAATCGGTAGCAGAAAGCACCACCTATTTCAAGCGCAAGATGCGCATAAACCTGAGATGCATCATCATTCTTGCCGTGATGTTCATCGGTGGATTTTTCATCCTTCTTGATGAGCTTACTATCGACAGGGGCATTAGCCTCTTGCTTGACTTTGCCATACTGGGGTACTTTATATGGGATTGGATATTGCTTCGGAAACAGTTCAACCTACACAAACTGGCGGAACTCGACCTCCTCACGGCTCAGGAAAAGATAGAGTCGTACAAGCTTTATCAAGAGAAAAAAAAGAAGAAAAAATACCGTGTACCAATGGTCATCATCGGTTTGCCATTGTTGCTGTTTTGGGTAGTAAAGACAGATGCATTTAGCGGCGGACCTGGCATTGGAGGCGCATTGTACAACATAGGAGTTTGCGTATTCATTAGTATTGTGTGCATCATCATAAGTATAAAAATGTCCAAGAAGGAGAACAAGACAATCAGTACGCTGCTTTCCGACATCAAAGAACTCAAAGAAATGGAGAAATGATGCGCTTTGATTGACATTCAACAACGAAGGAATAAAAGGACAAACATAAAAGCGCTTTTTTTTATGCGACCTAATCGAAAACTGTTTCTTAGAATATTATGTACATTCATTTGCCTATATGTATTCTTGGCAAAAATCGGCGTAATAATCTATTCTTTTAATATGCATCGGTTTGATCCACCCATATTCACGACAGATGTACTAATACTATGCGCCTCTCTGTTTTTGGCATTCCTTTTATGGGGAAAGAATGTCAATATCCCTTGCAAGACAATTTTGCTCATATTGATTGTCGGAGCCATAACGACGCAAATGTATAGTGGAATTTTCGATCTTTTAACCAGAAACCTAAATGTCAATCGAAAGTTTGCCTTTTGGGCTTTCGACGTTCCTAATCTACTATCAATATGCATTTTAGTCATATTGTTTTTAATCATACTTTCCCGACCCAATAAACCATCACATAATAGTAACTAAGCCTATTTGGACATCCGCAATATTTTCGTAACTTTGCAAAAGCATTTGCGTATGCTATTTTACTATTATTTACTGAATAACAAAGAATTACAAAAGAATGGACAAAGCTAAATTCAAACAAGAAATCTTTGCGTACATGCTGCTGATTGCGGGCAGCGCACTTTTTGCCGTAGGCGACGTAATGTTTGTCAACCCCTATTTGATGGCTCCTGGTGGAACATACGGTCTTTCCAACGTGTTGAACACGGTATGGCCTTGGAAAATCTCCTTGTACGCCATCTGCATGGATATTCCCTTACTGATTATCGGAACCTTGATTCTCGGACCTAAATTCGGCGTAAAGACTGTTGTTTCCACATTGTTGATTTTCGCCTTCACCTTTGTATTGGAAAGTCTGTGGGGTTACACGCCTGTCATCCACGACGGTGCCATCTCCGCTACCGCCATCGAAGGTCTCAACATGGTGGAAATTCCCAACCAAGGCGGCTGGTTCGTGCCCGACTATTTCTTGAATACCGTTGTTGCCGGTTTGATTTACGGCGTTTCCATTGGATTGATTTTCAAATCCGGCGCCACCTCCGGCGGCAGCGACATCATCTCCATGATCTTGCACAAATACACCAAGATTTCCCTCGGTACGTTGGTGCTGATTGTAGATAGCTGCATCACCCTCACCACCCTTATCGCTTTCGGCGACATCCGACTGCCCATCTACTCCATCATCCTGATTTACATCGAGAGCAAGGTTATCGACCTCGTAGTTGACGGTGTGAAGTCCTACAAAACCGCCTTCGTGGTTACTGACAAGATGGACGACGTGCGCAACTTCATCCTCAACGACCTCCACCGCGGCGGCACCTGTTTCCAAGGCGTTGGTCTTTATCAAGGCACCGAGCGCAAGATGATCTATGTCACCTTGGAGCGCGCCGACCTCGTCAAATTGAAAACCAACCTGCGTCGCCTCGACCCACAGGCTTTCGTCAACGTAATCGACAGCTCCGAAATCATGGGCCTCGGCTTCAAGGCCTTGCCCGAAGAGGAGTAGGTTCTGAGAGTATTAAGTTTTAAGCTTTAAGTTTTAAGTTTTTAGCTGATTAATGTTTTAGGTTCCAATTGTCAATTATCAATTTTCTATTGCCAATTCCTAATGAAAGTTCTGCAACTCTGCAACAAGCCCCCATACCCTCCCGTTGACGGAGGCACGCTGGCGATGAACTGCGTCACACAAGGACTCCTCGCCGAAGGCTGTGAGGTGAAAGTGCTTACCATCGAGACCGACAAGCACCCCTTGCAAAAAACGCTCATCCCAGAAAGCTACATGCAGCAGACCAAGCTTGAGTCGGTCTATATTGACTTGAATATTCACCTCATCGATGCCCTGGTAGCGCTACTCTGCGGAGAGTCGTACCACGTCAAGCGCTACGTCAGCAAAGACTTTGAGCAAAAGCTCATTTCAATACTCAAGCAAGACGAATACGACATCATACAGTTGGAAGGACTTTACCTCACGCCATACGTTTCCACCATCCGCCAACACAGCAAAGGCCGCATCGTACTGCGCGCCCACAATGTAGAGAACCAGATCTGGCGCCGCATCGCGCATTGCACCAATAACCCATTGAAACGTTGGTACTTGAAGCACCTTGCCTTGGCACTCAGCGCCTACGAACAAGAGCACGTTAACGACTACGACGCCTTAGCCTGCATCACACAGAACGATGCCGACGCATTCCGCAAAATGGGCTGTCGCAAACCCATCTCGGTCATTCCTTTCGGTATCACACCTGAGGTAATCGATAATGTTACGGAAGAAGAGAACTCGCTTTTCCACATCGGTTCCATGGACTGGATGCCCAACCAAGAGGGCATCGACTGGTTTTTGGAATCAGTCTGGCCAATGCTTCACAAAGAAATCCCCGAAGTGCGTCTCTACCTTGCCGGTCGCAAGATGCCCGAACGCCTAATGAAAGCGCAAATCGAGGGAGTCAACGTGGTGGGAGAAGTGGCAGACTCCGCCTATTTTATCGGCAGCAAGCAGATCAACATCGTTCCACTATTGTCTGGCAGTGGCATCAGAGTAAAGATCATCGAAGCCATGTCGTTGGGCAAAACCGTCGTTACCACCTCCATCGGTGCCGAAGGCATAAACTACACCAATGGCAAAGACATTCTCATCGCCAACACCCCCGAGGAATTTGTCGCACAAATCCGACGCTGCGTCGCCGACAAGGATTTTTGCCGTCAGGTTGGACAGAACGCCTACGAACTCATTGTAAAAGAATACGGAACGCAAGCCTTAACAAAAAAGTTTTTAGCGCTCTATGAGCAATAAAAATGACTTTTAGAGGTTATTTATCTAACAAACCATTAATGACTATGAAAAAAACAATCGTCTGGTTATTGTTCCTATTGGTTGGACAGTTATGCTTTGCCCAAATACACATTCCCGACACACGAGTATCATTCCAATTCCCAAACGGAGGATGGAAATACTTGGAAACGCAGCAGTTGGACGACAACACCGTTATCTATCTCTATTCCTACTGCGCCAAAGTGGTCACCGACTCGAAAGGTGACACCATTCTGCCTTTTCTACGCATCTATGTAAAGCAGAACTACACCAGCAGCATCTACAACCTCATCTTTTCTCGCTCCACAACGCAACCGTTCCAAACGCTGGACGAATACATGACCGGCTTGCCCGCATCGGAAGGAATGGGCTATGTAGGAGCCTACGAAAGCTACAGCGACAACAAAGACTACAAATTCAGAATGATTTATTTCAAAGACAAAAACACTGCGTTTGAATTCCGTACCGAAACAACCTTTGACACTTACGACGCCTTTGACAAAGAATTCAACGACATTATGCAAACCATAGTTATTGAAAAGTGAAATCCATACGCAATATCATAGTCCTTTCCTGCTTGCTTTGTGCCGTATTTTCAGCACATTGTCAAGAAGTTGATTCCGTAGCAATCTACAGAAAACAATATACCGAACTCAACAAAATTTACGCCAAATCGCCCCACGACGTCGCCAATTTGGTGGAAATGGCTCGGTTTTACGCCAACGACCGCAACCCAATGAGAAGTCTGCCGCTCGCAATGACCTACATCTGCACCGCCGAGTCCGACTTCTCCGATTTGGTAAACGGAGAGAAATACAACGAAGCCAGAAAGCTGATTCGCAAAGGTGTCGATCTTCCCGCCATTCGCAATTTGAAACACGCCATTGCCGTAAAAGCACAAGAAGAGCTGACCACGGGAAGGACTTACAGTTTGGTGGAAATAGACGCTTTCGAAAAAGCTTTCGCCAGCGATCCAACCGTAAGCCATACGGTGAAAACCATGCGTATGGAGCAATCGCTTAGCGACGCACGCAGCGACCAAGACATCAACAAACTTTATACCGTAATCGTCAATTTCCCAGGAACATCGGAAGCCGAGAAAGCCGATGCCGAATTGGCGAAAAAACTCAGCGGCACCATCAACAGCAAAAACACCTTTGCAGAAATCGACGCAATCGCCACAGAATACAGCAAAAGCGAATCCGTTCAACGGTTAGTGCTGCAACGCAAAGCCCATCTTGCATATTTACAGACAAAACAAGCGAATACTGTAGAAGCCTACAAAACCTACCTTTCGAATTATCCTTCAGGCGACGACTATATTACCGCATTAGAAAGTCTTGACGAATTGCTGGCCGACAATTACGCCGCATTGCGTACCCCTCAAGAATACATCAATTTTATTGATTCAAACAGAACAAGTTCTCTCGCAGAGCAAGCCATCGACCATTTGAGGAACAGCATCTTGCAAGACCACGATGTTATTGCCGCACGTCTTTTCCTGCAACATTTCCCACAAGACATCCAATACAACGACGTGTACCAATTCTATTACGACTGCCACGCCCGCGAAGGCAACCGCCAACCCATTGAGGCTTTCGCCCAACGCAACAGCGACTATCCTTCCCCTAAAACGGTACAAGCCGACATGAGTCGAGCCGCTCGCATCGACGCATTCAATCTTAACCAGCCTTTCAACAACAAAAACCAAAAATCCTACACCTCCTTCATACGGCAGAACGCAGGCAAAGGAATTTCCTTCGTGGCACTGCAACGTATGCTGCAGCCCAGTTGTGCGCAAAAAGACTGGAATGGAGCATTATCACTGATTGACGCAAATGCAAGTTCTTTCACAAAGGCTTCGAAAGCAGAACTCGAATCCCTAAAAGCGATAATCTCCACCAATCCAGACCCGCGCACCCTTCGCCACAATGTGATGAACGCCAATTACGACATCATCCATCCAACTCCAAGTCCTGACGGAACAAAACTATTCTTCACCCAAATCACCGAATCTGGCAAAAACATCTGCTACGCGCAATATTTTGCAGGGAAACACGGCGGTTGGCGTTTCATGGGAGCCGTTCCCTTCATCAATATCGAAAACAACAACACCGAAATTTTCGGATTTTTCGACAACGGCAACAAGATGCTGTTGGGACAACAAGGCGACATCATGATTGCGGAACCCGACAGCAACGTATGGCGTGTTTCTGAAATTCTCCCCTACCCGATCAACACAGACTATCTTGAGTCGGATGCGTATATGGTACCTGACGGCTCTGGCATTTTGTTTGTATCCGACCGTCCCGACGGATTTAACGTGCAGCAGTCATTTGCCAATTTCCACGGTGATACCGCAGCAGCCACCGACATCTATTTTGTACCCAAAACCGCCTACGGATGGGGCGAAGCCATCAATCTTGGATGCAAAATCAACAGTATCTTCTGCGAGAGAAGTCCGCTGCTGAGCAAAGACCTCCAAACCCTGTACTTTATCACCGACGGCAAAGGCGGCATGGGTTATGGCGATATTTACAGCGTTACGAGAAAGAATCTCGACAGTTGGACAGAATGGGACGATCCCGTCAACTTGGGCCGAGAAGCAAACACATCTTTTGACGAAGCCTCCATCTCCTTCTCGTCCGACGAAAGTCAAATCTATATCGCCTCAAACAACATTGGCGACCGCTACGCATGCTACACTATCGGAACCTTGCACTCAAGTCAAAACAATTTCAAGACCCTACACATCGATTGTTCGGAATGCACACCCATAAACGTATCAATCGTAGATATGACCGACACCAGCGTCGCTTATTCCATACGCTATCCCAATCCAGACTCCGGCATTGACTTTACCTGCAACAAAGACCATTCCTATATGGCATTCTGCACCTATACAGACATTTATGTTCCACCTGTAGAGCTCAAAGGAACCAAGCACAAACTCTCCCACTGCGGATACCAAGAACAAGTCAGCCAAGACTCCGCAATCATATCCATTCCAACACTTGCTTTTGCCGACTCGAGCGACAATCTGTCCGTACTGGCGAAAGTAACGCTGGATAACCTAATGGATTATCTATCGCAAATGCCCTCCAAAAGAGCGGTCCTTTCCCTAAACCACAATGGCGACGACGATGCCACAAGTTTCAGCATAACGCAACGACAAGGCAAAGCCATCAAGAAATATTTGAAGTCGAAAGGATTTGACACAACCAGAATCATCATCGCCACATACGGCAACGTGAAATACCGCAAAGGACCCGCACCCCAAACACCCGTCACGCTCAAATTTGAATCTCGCTACAAGTAGTCCGTAACAAATGACGTGACGTCACGCAAGAACGAAAACACACATCATACGCAACGAATTTTCATTTATTAACAATTCGTTGCGTATTTCTTTTTATAAAAACAGCAATTATTCGTTCGAAAAAAAGTATTTTTGCATCGGGTAAAAAAGGCAAAAACATGGAGCAACATCACACCATAACATTCGAGGGTCACACGCTGCATTACCGCGACGAAGGAAAAGAAAACAAGCAAACGATAGTGCTGATACACGGTTTTCTACAGAATCTCAGCATCTGGAGTTCCTATACGCTCTCCTATATGAAGAACATGCGTGTCATCGCCATCGACCTACCCGGACATGGCTACAGCGATTGCTACTCCGATGTGCACACTATGGATTTCATGGCGAAGTGCATCATGGCCGTGCTATCTGAAGCAGGCGTCGAACAATGCGTGATGGTAGGACATTCGTTAGGCGGATATGTTGCATTGGCATTTGCCGAACGATACCCGTTCATGCTCAAAGGACTCTGCCTGATCAACTCACACGCCTTTGCCGACACCGAAGAAAAGAAAGCGTCTCGACTGAAGATCTGCCAGAAAGTACAAGTCAATCGCCCTGGTTTCATTGTAGATTTCATTCCCAACCTTTTCGCGGAATCGCGCCGCGAAGCGCTCTCTGTCGAAATCAAAGAGATACAAGACCAATCGCTTGACGTCAGCGCCCAGAGCATCATCGCGGCCCAATACGGAATGATGCAGCGGCCTTCGCGCATCGCCTTGCTGCAACGTTTCAACAAGCCCATTTTCTTCGTCATCGGCAAAAACGACAACCGCATACCCATCGAATACGCCGTTTCGCAAGTTATGGAGGCCCGTCGTGGCGAAATGCTTCTCCTTGAGGGCGTAGGACACATAGCGCATCTCGAAGAAAGAGAATACGTCAAAATCCGCCTGAGCAACTTTGTAAGCACCTGTTATTGCTAACATTGCATTATTTTTTTTTATTATCAGAAAAAAGATGTATATTTGTTATCAAATAAAAACATTCAAGTTTAACGTAAAACATTCAATATCATGAAAGTAAACGAAGTAATGGCTAACCTGGAAGCCAAACATCCTGGTGAAAGCGAATACTTGCAAGCAGTTCGCGAGGTTCTCGAAACCATCGAAGAAGAATACAACAAACACCCCGAATACGAGGCTGCAAAGATCGTTGAGCGCATTGTAGAGCCCGACCGTATCTTCAAATTCCGCGTTGTATGGGTTGACGATCAGGGCAACACCCAGGTTAACCTTGGCTACCGTGTACAGTTCAACGCTGCTCTCGGCGCATACAAAGGTGGTCTCCGTTTCCACCCCAAAGTTAACGAGTCTATGTTGAAGTTCCTCGGTTTCGAGCAGATCTTCAAGAACAGCCTTACCAACCTGCCTCTCGGTGGTGGTAAAGGTGGTGCTGACTTCGATCCTACAGGAAAGAGCGACGCTGAAATCATGCGTTTCTGCCAAGCCTTCATGTATGAGTTGTGGCGCAACATCGGCGCTGACCAGGACAGCCCTGCAGGCGACGTAGGAGTTGGCGGCCGCGAAATTGGCTACCTCTATGGTGCTTACAAGAAACTCGCTCGCGAGCACAGCACTGGCGCTTTGACCGGCAAGAGCTATGGTTGGGGTGGTTCTTTGATGCGTCCCGAAGCTACCGGTTTCGGCGCTATCTATTATGTTGACCGCATGGTTAAGGAACAGGGTGACACCTTGAAGGGCAAGAAAATCGCTCTCTCTGGCTTCGGTAACGTTGCTTGGGGCGCTGCTCAGAAAGCTACCGAACTCGGTGCTCAGGTTGTCGCTATCTCCGGTCCTGATGGCGTTTGCGAAATCGCTGGCGGCATGGACAAGGAAATGTTCGACTATATGCTCGTTATGCGTGCTTCCAACCACAACAAGGTTGAGGAAATGGCACAGAAATTCCCCGGCAAGGCTAAATTCACCGCTGGTAAGAAATCTTGGAGCGTTAAGTGCGATATCGCTTGCCCCAGCGCTTTCCAGAATGAGTTGAACGCTGACGACGCTAAGGAACTTATCGCTAACGGCGTTAAGTATGTTGCTGAAATCTCCAACATGGGTTGCCAGGCTGAAGCTATCCACGCTATCCAGGCTGCTGGTATTCCTTTCGGACCTGGTAAGGCTGTCAACGCTGGTGGTGTTGCTACCTCTGGTCTCGAAATCTGCCAGAACGCTGGTCACATCAACTGGACTGCTGAAGAAGTTGACGCTAAGTTGTTCAAGATCATGAACGACATCTATGACATGTGCGTTAAGTATGGTAAGCAGGCTGATGGTTCCATCAACTACGTTAAGGGTGCTAACGTCGCTGGTTTCATGCGCGTAGCTAACGCAATGATGGCTCAGGGCATCATCTAATCCGAATTTTTGAATCAAAAATTCATACAAAGCCACTCCCACTCGGGAGTGGCTTTCTTATTTGCAGTTTGCCAAATTATATACAAGAGATGTGCATATTGACCTTTTCAAAACAATAAAAAAGCGTCAAACTCGTTTCTATAGAAAAACCACTATTATGAAAAGATCAATTCTCTTAGGCATCATCGCCGCATCGTTGGCATTTTTCTTCGCATGTGAAAAAGAAGAAGACCCCATTGTAGAAAACAACAACGACACCATCGTAAATGATTCGACAGGCAGTGACACCACTGCAGTCAGCCCCGCGCAATTCTATCTTGGAGAATACGACATCCTGGTAACTACCGACAGCGTGATGTCTGACGGCAATTGGTTTGAGACAGGCTTCATCGCTCAAGTATCAGGCAAGACCTATCCCGACCAAATCGGACACATGACCATTGCCGCCACGGACGACCCCAACAAGGTTTCAATCTACTCACAAATCTCCTCCGACGGCGTTACCAACCTTTACGATTACTACGTTACCACAGGAACCGTCAACGAAGCCGGAGAACTGATTCTCGAAAACAGCACCTCTTTATTGGGAGGAGAAACACCCATTGATTTTGAATACAACATCATCTCTCCCAGCGCCCCATTGGTATTCAAAACCCACGCCTACTACATGTTCGGAACTGTTCCTTGCGGCTATGTGCACACCAACACAGCAACCAAAATCGCACAATAACAGTCTTCCGATGAAACATATCCTCATCGTCAACGGCCCGAACCTCAACCTCTTGGGCATAAGGGAACCACAAGTCTATGGCAATAGGACTTTCGAAGACTATTTCCAAGAGTTGAAGCAACAATACCCACAAATTGCCTTGGAATACTACCAAAGCAATGTCGAAGGGGAACTCATCAACAAGCTTCAAGAGGCAGGTTTCAGCTACAACGGTATCATTCTCAACGCCGGCGGATACAGTCATACCAGTGTTGCCATACATGATGCCATTGCCGCCATCACGACACCCGTCGTAGAAGTGCATATCAGCAACATCTACGCACGAGAAGAATACAGGCACCACTCATTGTTGAGCAGTGCCTGCAAAGGAGTAATATGCGGACTTGGATTGCAAGGCTACAACCTTGCAATCCAATCGCTTATCTAAAGCGAATCATATCAATCAGACGTACACCCGTAAGCCATACGGTAATACATCCCACCACGCCTTTGGCGTCTTCCCAACGGGAGATGGGTTGCAAAGTGGTGTCGTCAACAATCTCAAAATATTCGGGTTCAAAACGCAGTTCCTCAGGAATGTCATTTACCTCGTGGAATGACTCCAGCGTGTCCATAACCCACTGTTTTACATCTTCCACATCTTCGCATTCCGACATTTCCACAGCCTGCTGCAAGGTGGCATAGATGTTGGGCGCCACGTTGCGGGCCTCCTTGCTCAAGCGGGCGTTACGGCTACTCAGCGCCAAACCGTCCTCGGCGCGAACGATGGGACAAGGAACAAGTTCCAAATTGCGATACATCTCAATATTGGGATGACAAGTTTCGGAACGCATGATTTCGAGCAAACGACGGATGATGGCAATCTGTTGGAAATCCTTCTCACCAAAATAGGCGCGATTAGGCTCCACCAAGTCGAACAAGCGACGCACCACGATGGCGACGCCATTGAAATGTCCAGGACGCTGGGGACCTTCCATTACCTCAGCCACAGGGCCGAAGTCATAGACATCATTGACAGGTTCGGGATACATCTCATCAACCGAAGGCACAAACGCGACATCGGCACCATTGCTTTCCAACAGCGCGCAATCGTCCTCGACCTTGCGGGGATATTTCTCAAGATCCTCTTTGTTGTTGAACTGAATGGGATTCACGAACACGCTGACCACCACAAGGTCGTTCTGTTCTTTTGCCTTGTGAATCAAGGAAAGGTGACCTTCGTGAAGGGCACCCATCGTGGGGACCAAACCTATAGTCTTATTTTGTTGTTTTGCGGCGCTAATTTCGGCTCTTAATTCCGCAACTGTTTTGATAACTTTCATGAGAATATGTTTTGAAAATTGTTATTATTCAACTTCTTCGTACGGAGTAAATCCTTCATCGTCGGTATCCGAATCATCGGAGTTTTCCTCAAAAGTCTTTTTATTCATCAACTTGTTGGGAAGCTCCAGCAGATAGTTCAAGACCGTCAGCAACAAGCTGAAAAGTAGCGCACTGCCAAAACCATCCACCTCAAAGCCACGTACCAATCCACTGGCAAGCATAATCACTACGGCATTGATGATGAAAAGGAAAAGTCCCATGCTAATGATGGTAAAAGGCAACGTAACCACAATCAATATCGGACGGATGAAACTATTGAGCAACGAAATGACAATGGCAGTGAGAATTGCCCACCAAACCGAATTCACATGCACGCCTGGCAGGAGATAGGCGGCGAGAATCACGGCAAGCGTCATCACGATGGTACGCGTCAGAAAGCCATACTTTCCTGAATGAAAATCGTTTGTATTTGAGAATTTGACTATCATCAACTATTATTATACTGCAAAGGTACGAATTATTTACTGAACAAGCATCTACTCGATATTTATTTCGCCTTTGCCATAACGGACAACCTCAAGATTTCCGCCACTGCAATCCACCACAGTGGAAGGTTCGTTCTCACCCATTCCGCCATCAACGACCAAATCCACGCGCGATTCAAATACATCATGTATCAACTCAGGATCGGTAAGGTATTCAGGTTCGGCATCCTCACCCTCCACACGCACCGAAGTACCAATCAACGGACATCCCAATTCCTCCACAATGGCTTGCAAAATACTATTGTCGGGCACGCGAACGCCAATAGTCTTATTGGGATTCAGATAGTTGCGCGGAACCTCATTGTTGGCGTCCATAATGAAAGTATAAGGACCGGGAAGCGCATTGCGCAACAGTTGGTAAGTATCCTTGTCCATGGGACGCACATATTCCGACACTTGGCTCAGACTGGCACAAAGCATAGAATACTTGGCCTTCTTGAGAGAGAAACCCTTCAACTGCGCAATGGCTTCAACCGATTTCTTGAACTGCATGCTACAAGCAAAAGCATAGAGCGTGTCGGTGGGCACCACGATGACACCGCCCTGTTGCAGAACTTCGCACACACGACGCACGTCGCGTTTGTTGGGATTCTCAGGATAGATCTTTACAATCATTGATAGGTAATTTGAGGTGCAAAAATACAAAAAAATAGAGAATCCGAATGCTCTATATACGTTAAAGAGTACAAAATCGTTATTTTATTAAAGAAACAAGCATGAAAATGAAAAGAATTCTATTATTTTTCTTGGTTGCCTTGTCGTTTGGCACCACCTGTCAAAGCAAAGGAATCCGTTTTGCCGACTTTTTCCGCGACAGCACACTCCGCATCAACTACTACCGCGAAGGATGCAAAATGCACGACACCGTCCTGCTCGCCCAGTACATCCTCAAACATGGCGGCTGGGCAGGCTCCACCACGCAATTGCTCGACCCCTTCGACAACGGAGCCTACCGCATCGTAGTGAAAGAGTTGCAACATGGAAAGGAAATCTACTCCCGCACCTACAACACCATCTTCAAGGAGTATTGCGACACTCCTGAAGGCAAAGACCAAGTGGTTCGCTACGAAGAGGTGATGAACATTCCATTTCCCAAGGTGGCAGTGGAAATACAGATGCAACGTCGCGACAGCAACGAACAGTTTGCTACGCAAGCCGTTTTCTCCTTCGATCCCGCCAATACAGCCACCACTGTCGTGGCATCAAACCCATACTACACCTTGCAACAGAAAGGCAACCCTCACAGCAAGATGGACGTAGTCATTGTTCCCGAAGGCTATGGCGCCGCCAATGCCGAGAAGATGCGCAACGATTTCGAGAAATTCAAGAAATACCTCTTGGGACAGGAACCTTTCAACGGCCGTCGAAGCGACTTCAACGTCTACGGTGTCATCGCCTACGGCGAAGAGAGCGGCATCACCGATCCAAACAAAAATATCTTTGTAAAGAGTGCCGTAGGTTCCAGCTACAACACTTTTGGTTCGGACCGTTACCTAATGACCTTCCAACTTTTCAAGCTTCACGACCTACTTGACGGCATACCTTGCGATCACATCATCATTATGGCCAACAGCGACACCTATGGCGGTGGTGCCATCTACAACTTCTACGCAATGAGCTCACTCAACAAGATGGCAAACATGATTCTGCCCCACGAACTGGGACATTCCATCGGCGGACTGGCAGACGAATACGTTGACGAAGACCTCAGCTACGGCGACATCCATACCGCCAACACGGAACCCATAGAGCCGAACATCACCACTTTGGTGGATTTCAAAAGCAAATGGGCCGACATGGTGCCACGCAAGACTCCAATTCCCACACCCGACAACAACGAAGTGGGACGCTTCGAGAACGGTCCCATCGGAGCCTACGAAGGTGCCGGCTACCACTCCAAAGGCATCTACCGACCAGTGATGCACTGCATGATGCGCGACTACGCACCCTTCTGCCCCGTATGCAGCAAACGGCTCAACGAAGTTTTCGACCTCTACACAAGATAGTGATTAGTGAATAGCGGTCAGTGACTAGGGATTAGTTTTGTACAAAACTTAAAACTTGATACTTGAAACTTCGAAAATATTCGTATCTTTGCAAATAAAAAGTGACCCGTGATCTGTGATCAGTGACCAGAGAGGCTGACTTTTGAAACCTTAACTCATAGACTCACAACCGACTCACAGTTCTCAACTAAGATTGTCAATTATCAATCATCTATCATGGATACATTAAAGTACAACCTCCGCGGCGTTTCCGCATCCAAAGAAGACGTTCACAACGCCATCAAAAATATCGACAAAGGTCTTTACCCCAAGGCTTTCTGCAAAATCATTCCCGACTTCTTGGGCGGTGATGCAAGCTACTGCAACATCATGCATGCCGACGGCGCCGGCACCAAGTCGTCGCTCGCCTACCTCTATTGGAAAGAGACTGGTGATTTGAGCGTGTGGAAAGGCATTGCCATCGACGCCGTAGTGATGAACCTCGACGACCTGCTGTGCGTGGGTGCCGTGGACAACATCCTGTTATCCTCCACCATCGGCCGCAACAAGAACCTCGTTCCTGGCGAAGTCATCAGCGCCGTCATCAATGGCACCGAAGAATTCCTGCAAGAGATGCGCGACCTCGGCGTAGGCATCTACCTTACCGGTGGCGAGACTGCCGACGTAGGAGACCTTGTACGCACCATCATCGTTGACTCTACCGTTACCGCACGTATGCGTCGCGCCGACGTGGTGGACAACGCCCACATCAAAGACGGAAACGTTATCGTGGGACTCGCCTCCTACGGTCAAGCCTCCTACGAGAAAAGCTACAACGGCGGAATGGGCAGCAACGGCCTCACCTCCGCACGCCATGACGTTTTCTCAAAATACTACGCCGAGCATTTCCCAATGAGCTACGACCACGACCTTCCTCAAGAGGTGGTCTATTGTGGCGGCAAACGTCTCACCGACCCCACCGAGGTTCCTGGCGTAGATGCCGGCAAAATGGTGCTCTCCCCCACCCGTACCTATGCGCCTATCATCCGTCGCATCCTCGACGAATACCGTCCCAAGATTGACGGCATGATTCATTGCAGCGGCGGCGCACAGACCAAGGTGCTGCACTTTGTAGATGACCTCCACGTGGTGAAAGACAACCTCTTCCCCGTTCCTCCACTGTTCCGCATGATTCACGAACAGAGCGGCACCGACTGGAAAGAAATGTACAAAGTCTTCAACATGGGTCACCGTATGGAGATCTACACTGACGAGCAGACCGCAAAAGGCATCCTCGACATCAGCCGCTCCTTCAACGTTGACGCACAAATCATCGGTCACTGCGAAGAGATGGAAGGCCATCAAGTAACCGTGAAAAGCGAAAACGGCACATACACCTACAACGGTTGACAACCTATCGCAACCCAAATCTTGTAACAAATATAAACTCAGTAGTCCTAGCAACTGTCTTCGATTACTGAGTTTTTTGCAAAAACATTCTAAGTCAATTTATTTCATCAATTTTCAAGTTCCCAATCCGTCAATTATGCCATTAGACAAGAATAAGAATCTACGATATAGGGTACTCAACGAATGTTTTAGAGACAAATACAACAACTACACACTCAAGATGTTGTTGAATGAAGTCAACAAGCAATTGGCATATCACGACTTAAAGCCAATTAGTGAAAGTACCCTAAAGCACGATTTCCAACATTTCCGAGACGAGTTTGGAGCGGAATTTGATGACAACTTGATGTCTGGACACGAAAAGGTATATCGATACATCGATACCCAATTCTCAATCTATTCAGTTTCGGTTGAAGAAGCAAACGCACTTACAAAGACAATCGACCTATTGCTACAATATCCCGAACCAAGGCCCATACAATACGATTATGTAAGAATTTGCCTCCAACAAATTGTACAAGACAAACAGCTCGACCCCGAAAATCCTTCGGTTATGTTCTCCGACAACTTGGATCATGTTGGACGCGAACATTTTGATGCAATATGTCGTTACATTCTCAAAAAGCAGCCAATCAAAATCTCCTATCAACCCTACAATATGGATCGTGGAAAATACAATGTATTTCCCTATCTGCTAAAACAATATAACGATAGATGGTTCCTTGTAGGAATGCAAGAAGATGTATCATCCATTCGGATTTGGGCACTTGACAGAATTCTGTCCGTAGCACCTTGGGCAACAAATTATCAATCCTGCCCGATAGACATAGAATCTCGGTTCGAAGAAATCGTTGGCGTCACCGTATTGACCGACAGAAAAATAGAAGAAATAAAGCTCAGAATAGCCGCTGCTCGTTATAAATACATTGAAAGCAAGCCTCTAAGTCCAAATCAAAAACTAATCACAGCAGAAAGCAACGAAGACTATAAAGTCATCTCTATTCCTCTAAGACCAAACCTTGAACTTGAAACCCTCATCCTTTCGTTTGGCGAAGATGTCGAAGTCATCTCTCCCCAATGGTTACGCGAAAAAATAAGTCAGCGCATCTACCAAATGATGAGAAAATACAAATAGCAATTCCAAGATAATTATGATAGTAGAAAGTGACAGAATTGAGCTGAAGGTAGCGTTGAACGACACAACTGATATTGAGAAAGAAGTCGTTGCGTTTCTGAACAGTCACACAGGAGGTGTGGTTTATTTTGGAATCAGCGACGACGGAAATGTCGTTGGTGTGAAAGATATTGACGGCGATATGCTGAAACTCAAAGACCGCATACGAAATGGCGTAAAGCCCTCTCCCATGGGTCTCTTCGACATTACCAAAGAAAATATCGATGGTATAGACATCATCAAACTTTTTATCGCAAGCGGAAGTGAAAAACCCTATTACAAAGTGAAATACGGAATGAGCACAAAGGGTTGTTTCCTCCGTATAGGCACAGCGTCAGAACCGATGGAACCAGAACAAATTGAATATGAATTCTCTCACCGTGTACGAAACTCATTAGGTAGAATACGCTCACCGAGAGCCGACTTGACTTTTGCGCACCTAAAAATCTACTATGAAGAAGGCAAGAAACCTTTGAACGACAATTACCTTCGCACCCTGGAACTACTGAACGACGATGGGCATCTGAATTATGTAGCCTACCTACTGGCAGACGAAAATGGTATGCCTATGAAAGTGGCGAAATACAAAGGAAAAGACCGAACCGAATTGATCTCCAATAATGAATATGGTTATTGTTCCTTGATTACCGCCACACGTAAAGTATTGGATAAATTCGAAATTGAAAACCAAGTACGTTCCACAATCACACCTACAAAAAGAATCGACGTACCTCTTTGGGACAATATCGCAATGCGGGAAGCCGTCGTCAATGCTATCGTTCATAATGACTACACCAACGAGATACCACCTAAATTTGAACTATTTAGCGATCGAGTCGAAATCACTTGTGCTGGCAAATTGCCACAAGGATTGGACCTCGAAGGTTTCTTTAGTGGCGTTTCCGTACCAAGAAACAAAGAGTTAATGCGCGTATTCCGCGACTTGGACCTCGTTGAATCCCTTGGCAGTGGTATGCCCAAGATACTTAAAACCTACCCTCGCAAAAACTTCACCTTTATAGGAAATTTCCTACGTATAACATTCCCTTACAACTGGATTCCCGAAGAAGATACTAACGAGGAATCTACTGAAAAGTGGCCCGAAAAGTGGCCTGAAAAGTGGCCTGAAAAGTGGCCTGAAAAAGTCGAGAAAATTCTATCTGAAATAATTCAAAATCCTTTTATTTCAATATTAGAACTGGCAGAAAAACTATCGATGGGGAAAACAACCATCAAAAAAATAATCAAAGAACTACAATCAAATCAATATATTCGTCGTATCGGTCCTAACAAAGGCGGACATTGGGAAGTACTGAATCATCCCGAAAAATAATACAGTGCAAAAAGGTTGCACTCAATGGCAATACTTTTGCATCCGAAAACAATAAAACAAGAACAGCTAATAATCGAAATCATGAATACATTCTCTTTGAAAAATTTCAGATCGTTTGGCAAAGAAGGTGCCACTTTTCAAATAGCTCCCATCACAATACTCACAGGTTGCAACAGTGCCGGCAAGAGTTCCATGGTGAAAGCCAAGATACTTTTGGAGGAAATGCTCAAGAAGTTAGATGGAAAGTTCACGAAATTAGCAGATGCTGAATTGGATTTTGCCAATACAAATGCAAAGTTCGGTCTTGGCAAATTTTCAAAAGTGATAAACAAAAACGCCGGTGAAAATGGGAAAATAGAACTTTCTTATTCCTACGATTCGGTTTGGACTGCTCAAAAGATGACCGTAAAAATGATTTTTGAGAGATGGAACGATGACATTATTGACAATGGACATTTGAAATCCTATTCGTTATACGATGCCAATGGAGATTGCATTGTTCGTTACAAGGTAGATTGGGATTGTAATGAAAACGGTGAATTTCATTTTCTTGAACCCGAGATTGTTAATTTTCAATTATTGAACAACTCATTTTACAAATGGCTTCTTTTAGAATGCGAAAAAGATAAAAACGCAAAGATTATCTTAGCCGAACATATTTTGAACAATCGCGAACAGGCAAAGGAGTTAATAGAAGTTGGCGAAAAAAAAGAGAATTTCGAAAAAGACTTACTGTTAATCAAGGGATGTCTCAACCAGTTAAACGTGTCCGATGATGAACGTAGGATATACAACAAGTATTGCAATGGATCATTTGAAAAAATCAAAACGGACACCCTCACGAATTGTTTCCGTACTAGAACCATTTTCTATAATCCATTGTTGGATATTATTGGCAGCATGAACAAAGTAGAAATGCGCGATTGGTTTGAAAAGCATGTTGATTTGACAAATGAAGACAAAGACGCTGAGATACTTTCAATACTTGAAGAATTTGAAGCATCAGATTTCAATAGCTTTATTGAATATTATCGTAGTCTCGAAGAAGATTTCTACAAATATGAGGTTGCAAATTTCAGCAGTCCAGACTCCCTTTGGATGGACACCGAATTGGCAATTTACCATTTCGGCAGACAGAAAATTTTTGCATTATATAAAATTGCCAAAAAACAGCATCCTGATTTTATATTTGATAATAATATTATTTTTGCATACTTCCACTTCTTTGGGTCATTGCTGAATGAATCCATTACAATGTCAACACCTGTTTATGTCAGTTCTAACAGGGTGGCTGCAAAACGATTGTACACATTAGACCAGTCCGATGATGAATTTTCTAATTTGTTGCGTAATTATCGTCGGTATATGCAGACTTCCCAGACAAACATTCCAACTTTTGTTAATCGTTGGTTGAAAGAGTTTGGAATCGGTGATTCTTTGATTATCGAATCCACCCCTGAAGGCTATGGCATTACCCTAAAAATTAAAAAGGGTGACGAGGAAGTTCTTCTTGCCGACGAAGGATATGGCATTACCCAATTGGTCTCACTTTTGCTCAACATCCAAATGAAAATCTTCCCACCACCATATGACATGTATAGCGATGATGCTGATATCACCGACTACAATCAGCACAACGACCATTATGGAGTCCTTCATGGTGTTCGCGGATTCATCTCCATCGAAGAACCCGAAATACACCTTCACCCAGCCATGCAGTCCAAACTGGCAGATATGTTCTTGGAAGCTTATCAAAAGCACCATATAGGCTTCATTATCGAGACCCACAGTGAATACCTGATTCGCAAATTCCAAGTACTGGTAGCAGAAAAGACAACCAACACTTCTGATGTATCACTCCATTACGTAGAAAGCGATGGAAACGTAAAAACCATACAAATACTTTCAGACGGACATCTATCTGCAGAATTCGGGCATGGCTTTTATGACGAATCCGATTCCATGACTATGCAATTGTATAAATTGAAATTCAACAGCCATGAATAGTCCAAACATATATTGCGAGTGGGGCTATTTGGAGGACTTGAACCGGAACTTGACAGACGACAATTATCCCATTAAAAATAAGCCCAAATTGTATGAAAGATTCACCTATCTGTTATCTTCAAATATCATATTGGATTCATTCAACAATGAGATTTGCAAAAGCATCATTCCATCCTTTGAGATAGCCAAAAGATATTTCGATGGGAAATGGCAAGTATCTGAGAATTGGGAGATACCAACGGGAGGACTTGACCTCATAGACTTTGCAGAAATACACTTCAAAGACACCTTCCTCATCTCGGAAAAGAACAAAGACATTATCAAAACAAGAGATTGTACAGGAATCCTATTCACTACCATTTCCGATGAATTCTCCAATAATGGTTATTTTGCACCAACCGAAATAACCATTAACAAGAATGATAATTCATATCACAAATGGTACGACATCCCGGTTCTACAAAACCCATGCAATTCAGCAGTTATCATTGACCCATATCTGATAGCAAAGCAAGAATCCATTGAATACGATTTTCACGAATTAATAGATTCTTTTTTGCCAAAGACAATGGAGATACCGTTTCACCTTACAATATTTTACGAAGACAACATTTCTTATACAAAGGAACAAATGAATGCCAAATACAATTCTTTGGCAAAAGCGATCCAATCTGTCCGTCCGCAATTAAAAGTATCGTTATCCATCTTCCGATTTCAAGGCAAAGAATTTCACGATAGGGTGATAATTACAAATAGTGCCTGTATTAGCAGTGGTGCTGGATTTGAGTTATTCGGCAAAAAACACAAATCAAAGAATCTCACCACTATTAAGAGACAGTATTTCCTAATTGACAAAGAACATCTCCACTTTATTGAATGCAATACTATTATTGCTAAAAAATTAATCAATGAAAGACGAGTTGAAAACGACCAATTATGTAATTTTATAGGTTCTACAAACAATCGGCTATTGAACGAATAAAGCATTGCACATATAGCCATTATTCCTAACATCTTTATTATAGCCGAAGGGTGCAAAAACATTGCACCCTTCGGCTGTATTTTTGCACTTGAAAAGTTTGGGAATCAACTGCAAAACACTTTATCATTTCAAACAGCAATCTTCATGTGCAAACAGAACATACAATTTACAAAAGGTCAGCAGAATGCTTTTGATCAAATGATGAAGTTTGTGGAATCACAAGATTCCAAGGTGTATATCCTTCGTGGCTATGCCGGAACAGGGAAGACCACGCTTGTCAAAAGTCTTGTCAAGAAATTAGATGAAAAGGAAATCGAGCATGTACTGCTTGCTTCTACGGGAAGGGCGGCAAAAATACTTTCTAATGCCACTGGCTGCGGAGCTTCTACAATTCATAGCCTCATTTATAAGTTTACGGATCTCAGCCAAGACCTTAGCCTATTGGTTGACGAAAACGTAGAAATGCATGACGACGGACAACTATACCTCAATTTTGATCTCGTACCTGTTTCAGATGCCAACAAAATCTATATTATCGACGAGTCGTCGATGATTTCTGACGAAAAGGACAAAAAAGATTTCCAAGCTCAGTTTGGAAGCGGTCGATTGCTTTCAGACCTTTTCGAATACGACCCCAACGGCAAATTTATATTCATCGGCGATGCTTGCCAATTGCCACCAACGTCACATGGAGAGTCACCCGCTTTGTCGGCTCAATATCTAAAAAAGGTCTTCGACATTGACGCAATGGAAACTGAGCTGACTGAAGTAGTAAGACAAAGTAACGACAACGACATCGTTCAAGCTGCTCATTGCGTTAGAAAGTTATACATGAATCCACAACCCTGGAGATGGGCGAAATTTCCTTTCAAAGGATACAAAAACATCCATGTTCTTAATTCGTCCGCCGAACTGTATAGCAAGTATCTCGAAGCCGTTGCCGACAGGAATTTTAACGATGCGACACTCATCAGCTATTCAAACAAACAATGCGAGGCTGTGACTGACATCATACGCCCAGCACTGAACATTCACGACAAAACAATAAGTGAAGGTGACCTTCTATTGATTACACAAAACAACTATCCTACAGGACTGATGAACGGAGATCAGGTCGTTGTGAAGAAAATCGTCAATCGGACTTATCGGGCAGGAATGAGTTTTGTTGATGTAGAAGTAGAGGAACTATTCTCAAAAAGAGTGTACAACCAACTATTGCTGGAGGATATTCTTTACACCAACCAGACTAACTTGAACGCTGAACAGCATAAGGAGCTGTACAAAGATTTCTATGTTCGGATGAGCAAAAAAGGCATCAAGCAGAAATCACCTCTTTTTAACGATTTAATGCTCCAAGACCCTTTCCTCAACGCAATCAAAGCCGTCTTCGGCTATTCCTTAACTTGCCACAAGTCACAAGGCGGAGAATGGCAGAAGGTGTTTTTAGACATTCCTCGGTATTTGCCAGCACTGGAGAAGCCCTACGTTTACCAATGGATCTATACAGCAATGACTCGAGCCAGACAAGAGCTGTATGTAGTAAAAGACTTTTGGCTAATGTAATACAGCGAAAGGTGATTAGGATTCTCCATTGTTAAATTGTTTTCGTATCTTTGCATATTATACATTATCAAACAATCCTCATTATGCGCAAGTTCAATAAATTCATTATCTGTTTTATATTGGCATCTTTGACATTCGTAGGATGCAACAAGGATGAAGAATCTGAACCCGAACAACCCAGGACACCCACAACGGGTGAGTTTCGGGGCGTTATAACCGAAAAGGTGCTGCACGCCATGGATATCGCCGACGCTTTCTGCGAACAAGTGCCCGAGATGGAAAGCAACAAGCCATTATTGCTCGCAGTACTGAAGGACATCAACTACGCCACCATCCGCTACACCACCACAGGTATGGATGGCACTATTGTCGAAGCCTCGGGCGTAGTGGCATATTGCACTACCACCAAAAGCTACGACCATATCCTGAGTATCCAGCATGGCACAACGGACATCGCCGAGGCTCCCACCTTGGTAGGCTTCCCCATAGAGCTCTCCCCCGTAATGAAAGGAGAAGTGACCATAATGGCAGACTATCTGGGCTATGGCGTAAGCCAGACCTCCGACTTGAAACATCCTTACCTACATGTAGAACTTACGGGCAAGACCTGCGCTGACATGATAGCGGCGGCTGAACAATACCTGGCGACAAAGCAAGGTCTAGAAAAGACTGGCGACGGAATCAAGTTGATGGGTTATTCTCAAGGAGGCGCCGCAACGGTGGCGACACTGCTTGAATTAGAGCACCGTGGCATGGCGAACCGCATCGTAGATGTCTTGGCTGGCGGCGGTCCTTACAACACCATCACCTACCTCAACACATTCACCGCCGACCCCGACATGCAATACAACCGCAACGGATACATCCCATTCTTCATCCGTGGAATGATTTGCGGCGAACACCTTGTCGTAGCGGACAGCAACATCTACGCCCCCGAAGTGATAGAAAACGGATACAACCTGCTGTTCAACTCTACACAACTCACCTACTGGCATACACTATTGGGACTAAACGTAAACGAGGTTTTGCACCCCGATTTCTATGCACCCGACTACAACAACAATGAGGACATCCTGAAACTGATTGCCGCCGCACGGAAAAACTCCTTGGTGAACTACGCTATGCCCAGCACACCCATCCAGTTGTATCACTCCCCACTTGACAACACCGTACCCTATGCTTGCTCCGTTGAGCTGCACGAACGATGGAGCAACACCACCCTCACCGACTTGGAATCCGACCAGCATTTCAAAGGCGGTATTGAGTTTATGGCAAAATATATGGGCATCTGGCCGCTTCTCAAAGACTTCATCAAAGACTTGGATTTCAGCAAATAGAAACAAAACAATTGCTTAGGGGCGCAGTCTAGTCGCGAAGAAGAAGCTAAAAAAACTGGTTGCGGCACAAAACTGACAAAACCGAGAAAATGAAAACAAAAAAATGTAAAGTCTTATCTTAATGCTGCTTGTAATCCATAGAGGAATACATAATTTACGACACTTTATTATATTTAGCATTTTCTTACTCTATTTGTAGGTATCGTAATCATCATAAAGATTTGTACATCTGTTTCTGGCTTCATATAATTCACGTTCATTGGCATCTTCCTCTTCTTTCACTCTCCTTATATTTTCAAAGATATCTTTAAATGGCAATTTCTTAATGTTGTCATTAGCAACACTTATAGCCAGACCATAAGAAGTGGAAAGAATAGGACAGAGTCCCTTTTTGATAATATCGTCACTGTCTTCAATGGACTTTATATCCCATTCCTGATGAGAAATCAGTTTCTTGTCCATAAACCCGTGATAACTCGTTTGGAGTTGTTTGAATGTACTACCACCACCACAGTAAATAAGTGGTCGGTTTTTCAAAGCATCATTTAATCTGTATAGAGGGATAATCGTTTGTTCTTTGAACTCAAATTGCAATCTTTGAATTAAATCGCTGCATTTAGAGTTCAATTCTTTTACAAATATTTTAGTTTTTTCAGCATCTATCTCCTCTGCAGAAGTCACATTAGAGTCTTTTCGTCCCTCACATTGTTGTCCGTCACCATCGTTTGATTCAAACACCGCTTTGATGTTATTGAAAGAATTGCTCAAAGCGGAATGATGACTGGGTTCAAAAGAGGACAATGCTTTATAATCTTCCGGTTGTACATTGGTGAGGTAGTTCAAACCTTTATTGATTGAGAAAAAATCATATACTTGAGGTAGGTTGTTCTCAATGGTAAAGAAAGACACATCGGTTGTTCCGCCACCAATATCTACCATCAGGCTCATACCTGTTGCTATTTTCCCTCTACTTGTGAGTGGTTTCAGGCAGGCATATGCTTCGGGGAAAACGAGTATTCCGTAATTATCCTTAATCTCATCAGTATAGTCTACTATGATGGTTTTCTTTTTGAGCGTGGCAACATCACATTGAAGAAACTCATTCTTGTCATTATTGAAGACTTCTTCAACAAGACCGTAAGCACTTGCCAGTATCTGAACAGCTATTCTTTTGGCATTTTCATAATGACCACTGTCTGTTGGAGCTCCCATTTGCACGGAAAACTCTGTTCCGTATGTTTTTTCCAAATCGAATAAGATGTATGACAGATACCAAATCGAATAGTACATAGCATCCTCTTGACTCATCAGTTGCTCTTTGGTACTTCTGAAAACACTTTGTTTGAAATACCGGATAATTCTCCCCTTTGTTTTTTGGGGAATATATCCATAAGAGAGCAATCCACGGTTATCAATATTGATAACAGATGGAATGGTATAATGGTCTATGCCTTTGTCATCTTGAAATTTTACGAATTTATAACTACATTCTACACCTTCTTTCTTCTCAACACACAGTTTAGTTTGATGTGTTCCGAAATCCAATCCGATTGTAATCATACTTATAAAATGCTAATTAGGTTGATAGATATTATTTCACTTTCAATTCCGATTTGTGGGTCGCTGTTTATCTGACTAATGTGTTCTTCCATATCGTGTTCGAGTTGTGATATATTTGCTTTTGCAAGACGGATGGCACCTTCCCATCTACGACGTTCTTTGGTGTTTTCGTAGGATGTATAATCTAATATTTGCTCCCACTCATCGATGTTTCGCTCATAATTTTCAATCCTTGATTTATAGTACTCTATCGTCTGTTGCTCGTTTCTGAATCTTTCACTCTCCGCCTGATTCTTTAATTCTCTTACTTTCTTTTCAATTTCACTACTTATGTATTCTGCAAAATCATATCTCATATCTTGTATCATATCTCGGTCTATATCACTGTTAGATGCATTGTGCTCGATTCCGGATACTTGTGATTTGCTGAAAAGACCATCTACAATATCTTTATCTGCAACGATGCTTCTATTAGCCACATTATATAGCAAGGGAAGAAGGGTTTCCGAATGTTTCTCTACTCCTTGCACAATACGGTGCATTGACATTTGATAGATTGCCATATAATATAGGTTGGTCGTACATACTCCCTTTTCGTCTTTTAAGGCATAGCAGAAAGAAGTCTTTGACTTGTCATCATTCTTGATAAAATAGTTCAAAGATGCTTGCATTATTGGATGATAGATATTCAGATACATTAGAGAACGATTGTCATAGGCTTTCTGCTGATTGAAGGTCACCCGTAGAGTGTCTTTATCTCCAATTGCATTTTTGAAACGACTAAAAATTACCTCGTTCTCATCTCCGGCAGGTTGATATGTGGTGAGGAAGTTTTTTAGAACTTTTGGACTGTTCAGAGGCATTTTGAAATCATAAACGTCAGGTTCAACTTCAACTAAATTACAAGTGGTCAACTCTTGCCGGATAATTGAGTCGAGGTAGTTTTTTAGCTCAGTCTCGGTAACATAGGCGTTATTGTTCAAAATACGATTGATTTCGTCTTTGAAGTAAGCATCGTTGGTTAAGGTATTTGTCAATCCCTCTTCCAGATGTTTGATATTCTCTCTCTCGTTTTCGATGGCTCTCTGAACCTCTTCGATTTTCCTTTTCTTTTCTGCTGGGGTAAGCTTGCTTGTATATAGTTCTTTTTCAAGTTTATTGTACAGGTCTTGAATGCTCATCCTACCACTGGCGTCTATTGGGGCATCAAGAATAGCCTCTAAATCACCGATGGTGTCTCTGAATATACCAATTCTATCCAATAGTCTCATATAGATGTCTTCTTGAATGGAATCGGCAACAACCAAATTGTAAATATTTACAACCTGTGATTGTTGTCCAAATCTATCGATACGTCCAATTCTTTGTTCAACAACCATAGGGTTCCACGGTAAATCGTAATTAACCATAGAGTTGCAAAACTGCATATCCAAACCCTCGCTTCCGACCTCTGATGAAAGTAATATGTGGGGATTAGGGTCATTCTTGAAGGTGTCAAGAATTTCAGCTCTATTCTCAATCAGTCCGTGAATCATCAAACTCTTATAACCCTTGGCGGCAAGTCTCAACTTTATGTAGTGTAATGTCTTTCTGAAAAGTGCAAAAACTACAAGTTTCTTTGTACCGTGTTTGAAAACCTCTTCAATGATTCTAACCAACTCGTCAATTTTTGAGTCTGGTTTTGCTCGGAACTCGTCGATACCTTTTTCAAGATTATCCTCATCATTTAGATATGCATATACACTACTTGCAATCTGTCTTTTTTTCTGAATAAGACCGAGGATTGCACCTTGTGCCATTACTGTCTCGCCATAATAATCCTGATAAGAGTTTTCCTCTATGTACTCATCAATTACAGCGTCAAAGTTCTCCCTTTCGTCATCAGTCAATACGATTTTCCTCAAATGAGGCTTTCTCTCGGCTTGGGTATAGTCAGTAGTGATTTCTCTCTTTCTTGTCCTTGAAAAGACGTTGTTCATAATGCTCATCGAGGACAATAAATGTTGCAACTTGGCTCTTATCTGTAAAGAGTCTTCTCCGTTCATCAGTTCGATGATTTCCCTAAACAATGGGTCATCTTTGAACTTTTCTCCTACTGTTGTGGTCTCGGAATAGATTTCCTTTTCATCTGCACTAAATCTTGTACGTATCTCACTTGAAGAAAGCTTTTTTGCTATTTCTTGTAGCGGCTCATTGTGGTTTAGCTCTGTCAATGCCCAAATAAAAGGTTTGTTCTGTTGGAGTAAGTTGTCGAAAATCTGTGGATTGAAATATCTTGTATTGTCAAGAAGATGCAAGAGATTATATAGATTTTCGGTGCTTATCATAATAGGGGTGGCAGTCAGAAATATAGAAGCATCCGCCAGACTCATTACGATTTCAGCGCCTTTGTATGTTTGGGTGGAACTGTTCCTCATTTTATGAGCTTCATCACACAGCACCAAACTGAAACGCCCACCTTTTAGCAGCAAATAGTCTATCAAGTTCTTCTTGGGGTCCTTTTCTCTCTTCTTTTTCTTTTCTTTCTTGTCTTTGGAATTCTGGTTGTTTCCATCATCGTCATTGTCCTCATCATCACGCTTCATCCGTATCTTCTCATAATTGATGATTGCACGAACGTCACCACGATGGTCCTCTAATTCCGATATCAAGTCTTTGGCAGATTCGTATATCTTGAACGAAAGACCAAACTTCTCAATCAGTTCCACCTTCCATTTCTCTTGCAAAGATTTTGGACATACTATCAGAACATTCCTTAACTCACGGCGTGCTTTCAACTCCAACATAACGTGACCAGCCTCAATAGTCTTACCAAGACCGACCTCATCAGCAACCAAAAGTCTTCTGTTTGGTGAATTAAGAAATTTTAGAAGCGGCTTGAACTGATATGCTCTGAATAGAGTTTTTGATGCTTTAAGTGAAGATATTGTGCTGTTGTTCGAGTTTTTGATTTTGAATGTTGTATTCTTTTTTGCATATTCAGAATACGAACCAAATATACCACTTGCACATCTTTCAAAAGGGTCAGAAATATCACAATCCAAACCAAGGTCAACCTCTAACTCATCATTGTTCCCATTTGGCCAACCAACTTTATATAATTGTCTTCCTCTTCTAGGAGGGTAAACATCAATAATTGTTCCGTGTTGCCCCGAAACCAAATGAACCACCTTTGAACCTATATTATATTTTGCCATTTTAGTCTATAATTAAGTCAGGGTTTACCCAACAATACAAAATCTTAATTATCAAGTAATAAACAACCTACCTTTACGTTTATTTGATAATACTTGTAAAGATACTATTTTTCAAAAACTTGACTAAATTTGAAGTTATAAGTTCAGCTTTTCTGCCAAAATAAATGATTGCAAATTTACTATTTTTTTCTTAAATAACAAGGTTATTAAATGGAGGATTTTAAGGAACAGGGAACGTTGCATTTTTGGGGGAGGAAAGTGTAGAATAGGATTTTTTGAGGCAACAAAGATACAAACTTTTCATGACACAAAAATGTCACGAAAGGAGTATTGGGGTAAATATTTAACTTTGTTACTTCCAATGGAAATGCACATTTTTTTTGGGGGGGGAGGAAAGATGGGGAAATGGAAGATTTTAAGGCAAGAGACTTGCTGTAAAATATAGATTCTCTTACATCTAAAAAACAAAGAAAGACAAAAAAAATTATCTTGACACATTTGAGACCATTAGCAATGTAGATACTGGAGAAATGACATAGCCGACAAAACCACGTCCGTCGGAGGACGCAGTTCTGCTTCGGGAAATCTAATTCATGTGGTTTGATCAGTCCTTATTGCTGATTATCTACAGCGGTGGGCGACAGTTGACTATAAAGTTCTCTTCGGCTTATAAAAATGGCTGGGGATGGGAATGTAGCCCTATGTATCGTACCGACCGTAGAAGACGGAGAGAAAAGGCATGGAAAATGTTAAAAAATGCCGATAGTGTTTCCGTTTTGGCAAAAAAAAGTGGGTTTCGGAAGTAGTATCGCGATTTTTTCATTGGAACCATTTACAATTACCGAGGACTATGCCAAGCGACTTAACGCTCGCAAAGAAACATTCCGAGCTGTTACCCGTACACGCAAATCGTTGCATACAACCCTAATTACAACATACGGAGTCAAAAGGAATAAGCACTCTCAGGTTGTTCAAAAAGAGGTGGTTCTGGATGATTTGTTTAACGATATCCCTGGGATTAAGTGACATAAAAAAAATAACCTTGACCTTGACGGAAAGAGAACAGTGACTTAGATAACCTTGACCTTAACGTTGACCTTGACGTTGACCTTGACGTTGACCTTGACGGAAAGAGAATAGTGACTTTTCAATTCAACAATTCAACATTACTGTGCTCACTATTCCGCAGTCACTAATTACAGTTCAGAGTTCAGAGTTGAGAGTCAGTTGAAAAAGTTAAGAGTTATAAGTTAAGAAGTCTTAGTCACTAATTACCAATCACTAGTCACCAATCACCAGTTACAAGCTGCCTCTATTTTCCCCGTTACGGGATTGAAGGCATAGTGCGTATAATGGTCTTGCAAACCCGACAGAAAAGGTGTAATCTTTGTGGGATTGCAACGCGCATTGAGAGATGAATAAGTAATGCAAAGCCTCCGTTTGGCGCGCGAAATGGCGACATAGAACTTGCGGGCATCCTCCAACAGACCATCTTTGTTGTTGTCTTTCACATTCTCGTAGAATGGGTAGCGACCTTCAACGGCATCGAAAACAATCACATTGTCAAATTCCAATCCCTTGGCTTTGTGAATAGTAGAGACGAAAAATTGTTCACTTATCGTACTGCTGCCACACAAATCCGCCTCGCGACAAGTGGTAAATTCAACCACATAACGACTTAGTTGCTGTAGCAACGATGGATATTCTTGATGTCTGACCAAATCATTGACGAGATAATTCACCGCATGATTCCATTTAGCGACTGGTTTGATATGTCCTTCTAACAAAAGAAGATCGTAAACCTGTTGAAGTTCATCGACAAACAACGGAACAGCGTCGTCGGGATTGTTGCGGAAATAAAGCCTTTGCACGGTATGGTTGTAGATTGACAGATACTTTGCGCGAAAATCCTCCACCCACGCACGGGTGGCATCCTGTTGAAGGAAACGTTCCTGCTTTGGCAACAACCTCAAGGCGCACTGGTGACAATAGTCCAGCAGCGACTTTGTGGCCTTCACATCATCAATGGCGTTGTGGGAGTTGCGACCCTCAAGATGCAACGTTTCCAGCAAGCGTTCCAATTTATAGACCCGCAAGCGAGGCTCCACCAAACGGATGTATTTTAGCGTATCGAGATGCACCGGACACTGTTCTTCCAACACAACTTCGGGCAATTCTCGCTGGAGATTGTAGCGCAGAATATGATAGTCGTATTCCACATTGTGGCCCACAAGCGTATATCCTTTGCAGTAATCCATAAAACGTTGCAGTCCCTCTTTCCGTTTCAACCTTGGACCCTGATTGTAAACCTCCATCATAGGATTCGGGTGGCCGCCAACCTCCAAAGGCAAGTCTTTTGTCGTTTCAAGAATCACCTCGAACTCAGAGCCTTCCACCAACTTTCCATTGCATTTCTTGATGGCGGCAATTTGGATAATATCATCCTCAAATATATCCAAACCCGTAGTTTCGGTGTCGAACAAAACAATCGTCTCGTTGGCATAACGATGCGTAAACTCCTGCAAATAAGTGCGGTTTTCTTTACGAAGGAAATCCGTAGGCGTGATGGCGCAACGACGCATCTCCCGCATAAGGTTACGCGCTTGCGAATAATCAGGGACAACCCGCAAGCGGAAGAGCAACTTCGCCCAGGCGATGAAACAGGTTTCCGACTCCACCACATTGAAATGAGAAATAAGCAGTTGCATTTCTGGCGTTGCGAAAGTATCTTGTCCAGACACTTTGAAATGCGGCACTTTTAACTTATCGAATTCGTCGCTTATAAGGTCGGCATCACGATTGGAAGGCACTATGACCGCAACCCTACCCCTGTCGGACATGGAACCATAGCGCAATGCAAGCTTTACGGCGAGGGCGTACTCACTGCGAACAGACCTGCCGCACTCCAGACAATGAAGTCGGTCGAAAGGACAGCGACGCATAATATTGTCAAACAGACGATTCAAATCCAAATAGCAAGCGCCAAACAGACAAAGGTCCTCTGGTTTGGGCAACTGATCGTCATCGGTTGTAGGCAACAATTGAGGGGCGATATGCAGATGCTTGGTCGCGAAAGCATTGAAGAAATCCAACAAATAGCGAGGCGACCTATGGTTGTGGCTGAGATAATGCAGATTCTCGGCACATTTCATCTTAAGATGTTGCAAAGTGGCAAGTTGCGCACCCGCAAAAGAAAAGATGGCTTGCTGCTCATCGCCAAGATAGACCACCGTAGGATGCTCTTTATCCGTGATGCAATCGACAATGGCAAGCTGCAGAAAATTCAAGTCCTGCACCTCATCGACCTGAATCCAGTCGTAACGACGAAAATCATTTTCGGAATTTGAGACATACTCGTAGGTTTTCTCCAACAAATCCTCAAAGTCAATCAAGTTGTCCGTATCCTTGTATTCTTCATAACAGTTGGCTACATACGCATCGTAAAGCAGTTGCTCAATGGCAGTACGCTCCCAAGGCTTGAAATCATGGCATTCTCGCACAAATTCCACGAAATCACGCGGCTGCGCATAAATCTGTCGCAACACCTCTTCCGAAGAGAAATGATACTGCCCCGATGCTTGCAACACCTGAATCAGTTTGTTGGAAGCGTCGTTGCGAACCAAGTCCAAATCCACAATCAACCGTTCGGGAAAGTCATTACGCAGCTGATGAATGGCATGTTGCATTCTAACAATGTGTTGCGCATAACGATAAGGATTGTCTTGATAGCTGAGATGAGCGATGTCGGCGATAATGCTTTCCGTATCTACATCATCGATGACGGCGGTATTTTGAGGGATCAACTTGTTGTCGAACAGAAACTGAGAACAAAAACGATGTACATTCCCCACAAAAAGGTCACCCGACACTGGATTGCCCGAACGCGAAGCGATACGTTCCCTCATCTCACGGGAAGCGCGGTTGGTGAAGGTCAGGCAAATCATATCACGGTAGTCCTTCCCCATGGAATGGGCACGAATGATACGCTCCGCCAAGATGGTAGTCTTGCCACATCCCGGAGGCGCCAACACCAAGTGATAGCCCTCTTCCAAAGCAATGACCTTCTGCTGGTCAGGATCCCCTATAAAAGTCGACATAATTTTCAATCATCTATATTGCAAAAATAAAGCAAAAAAATGGAATACAAAAATTTTCAATCAGAAAAAGCCTTCGAAACGATACTAAACACGCTAAAATTTCGTACCTTTGCAGTATTCATTTGGATAGGCTTGGCATGAAAAGCATTTTCAACATACACGAAATCAAACGGATATTATCCATCACGATGATATCGTTGTCGTGTTTGATTATTCTTGTCCATGCTTTTGTGCCACATCACCATCACGATAGCGACGGCGAGTTGGGCATTGTCTTTGAAGACGAAGTGGCTTGCCATTGCGACGCGAGCTGCGACCACCATCACGACCACGACGGCGCGTCGCACCATCCTTTTGACATCTGCAAATTGCAAGAATTATTGTCCCATCTGGTGCTGACTACCAAAGAGGACGAATCAACTTGGGTTGTCGCCGCCGACATTGAGTTGCCGATTCTGCTCAACATCGAAGTTCCCGTCATCGACCTGGGACCCACGCAGACACAGACCACTCAGACGGAGCTGCCGCCCAATCCCCTTCTTTCATTTTCCGCACTCCGTGCGCCCCCAATGTGCTAAGTAATTGAAAATTGGTGACTGATACGATTTTCAGGCAAACAGATTGGCAGATATTCAGATTGTCCGAGCATCTAAACATCTAACTATCTGAAAATCTAATTATCTGAATATCTTTATTTCCAATTCACTTATCACTATTCACTTTAATTATCTTCCATTATGAAAAAAACAGCACTTTGGGTGACTGTGGCTTTGTGTTTAGGAGCCACACTGTCGTGCCATCATCACCACGATGAAGAAGAACATCATCACCACGGCGAACCCATGACGGCATACAATCAAGATTTTGAACTTTTCGCGGAGGTTCCCACTCTCACTGTTGGCGAAGACTGCGATATCCTTGCTCACTTTACCAAACTCACCGACTTTAAGCCATTGGACTCCACCAGCGTGACGATGGTTCTCACCGTCGGCAAGTCGGTGCAACGCATAAAATTGGACAACCCGCAACAAGCTGGCATTTATCCTTTTGAGATCATGCCCGAACAGGCCGGCTGCGGATCTCTGCTTTTTGAAATCTCCACCGGCGACAGCATCAACCGCATCGGTTTCGACCATGTGCATGTGGTAAAACACGGTCAAGAAGAAGCTGAAGAACACAAACATGGTGAGCATGAGCATGAACACGGCGAAGCTCACGAACATGAACACGCCCATGCAGCCAATGGCATTACCTTCACTAAGGAGCAGAGCTGGAAAATAGACTTTGCCACGGAAGTCTGTCAACCCATGCGTTTCGGCAGCATTATCCGCACGAGCGCACAGGTGCTACCCTCACAAGGTGACGAGCGCCAAGTGTCGGCAAAGGCGTCGGGCATCGTTGTCTTCTCTAACTTGGTGGAAGGAGCGTCCGTCTCGGCAGGTCAGCGACTGCTCTCTATTGAAAGCAACGGAATGGCAGACAACAACATGGGCGTTCGATTCCAAGAGGCATCTGCCAACTACCAGAGTGCCAAAGCCGACTACGAGCGCAAACAAGGACTTGCCGCCGACAAGATTGTGTCGCAAGCCGAACTGGAACGCAGCCGTGCAGCATACGAATCCGCCAAAGCGGCATACGACAACCTAAAAGGCAATTTCTCGCAAAGCGGTGCCACGGCAACGGCACCCATCAGCGGATATGTCAAGAGCATCAACGTACTCAATGGCGCCTTTGTGGAGGCCGGACAGCCTTTGGTCACCATCTCGCAGAATCGCGACCTCTTTATCCGCGCCGAGGTGCAACCTCGATACTACACACAGTTGCAGCACATTACCAACGCCACCTTCACGTTACCTAACGACGGAAAGACCTATTCCATAAAATCTCTTGGCGGATCGTTGGTGAGCTACGGCAAAGCCACCGATGCCAACAATCCTTTGCTACCCGTAACCTTCCGTTTCCGCAACACCGTAGATTTGATGTCGGGCAACTTCGTAACGCTTTACATCCGCTGCGAATCCGACAGCGAGGTGCTGACCATTCCCAATACGGGACTCGTCGAGGAGATGGGCAACTATTTCGTATTCGTGCAGATCAATCCTGAACTCTTTGAAAAACGACTTGTCACCATAGGTACCACCGACGGCATCCGTACCGTCATCACCAGTGGCGTCAAAGCTGGCGAACGCGTTGTAAGCAAAGGTGCTACAATGGTAAAACTGGCACAAGGCGCAGGTGCATTGGACCCCCATGCAGGACATGTGCATTAAGAATTAAAAAGTCTAGGGCCTAATCCCTATTCACTATTTTATCACCCATCATGAAAAACATAATTCCCATAATATTATTGCTTTGTCTGTCGTTCGGCAGTCACGCGCAAAACCGCTATCAGTGGGTGCTGGACTTGGCAAAGGATCAAGGCATCCAATTGCAACAGCTTCAGCAAGAGCGCGAAGCGGCAATGTACACTATTCAAAGCACTCCCATTCTCGACCAACCCGAGATTGAATTCGGCCACTTCTGGGGCGCACCTACGGAGATTGGCAACCGCTGGGATCTCAGCGTTTCACAGACATTCCCATTCCCTACCACTTGGGTGCACGAAGCAAAGGCCCGAAAATTGGAAGCAGAAAGCAGCCAACTCCACTACGACGTGGAAACGCAGCAACTACTCGGTGAAATACAGCAACTTTGCTGCAATTTAGTATATTGCAACGCTGCAGTCAAAATCTATTCACGCTGTGCGACAACTTCGCAAGAAATTGCAGAAACCTATGCCAAACGCATGGAGGCAGGCGACTGCAACATCTTGGAGTTCAACCGTGCGCAAATGGATTTTGCCACACAACAGAGTAAACTCAACAAAGCCCTCGCCGAACAGGCCTCGCTGCTGCAACAACTTCAACTTGTCGCTCCCAACGAATCGGTCAGCTTCACGCAAGATCAGTACGAACCTATTGTATTGCCCGACTTTGAGACGCTTTTGAGCGACATCAAGCAATACGACTCACGCTATGCCTATTTCGCAGGACAAGAAGCCTTGGCGCAAGAGGAGGTAAAAGTCGCCCAGTCGCAGTGGCTGCCCGACCTCTCGTTGGGCTATGCCAGCGAAACCGTAACGGGAGAAGCGTTCCGAGGCGTGACCATCGGTGCCCGGTTGAACCTTTGGAACAACCGCAACAAAACCCGCACCGCCAAAGCCTCGTTATCGGCAATACAATCTTCCACAACCACCAACGAGCAACAACTGCACAACTACTATGCCAGCCTCTACCAAAAAGCGCTGTCGCTACAAGAAAACCTGCAAAAACTTCAACAGACTTACCAATCCAACAACAGTCTGGCACTGTTAAAGAAAGCCCTCGACGCCGGAGAAATCAGCCTGGAGCAATATCTTCTGTCGGTGGACTGCTACAACGACGCAGAACTCTCAATTTTAGAAACCCAGCACGACCTCGAAGAGACATACCTGCGACTGATGGTAATCAAGTGATCTGAAGATTCTCTTTATGACTTTTATGGCATTCTATACTTGAAATTATGATTGACAAAATAATAAAGTTCAGCCTCAACAACAGGCTTTTTATATTGCTGGCAGCGTTGCTGCTCATCGTCGCCGGAATCTGGTCCGGCAAAAAAATGGACATTGATGTCTTCCCCGACCTCACCGCTCCTACCGTGGTGGTGATGACCGACGCCCACGGAATGGCTTCGGAAGAGGTGGAACGCCTCGTGACCTTCCCCATCGAGACCGCCGTCAACGGTGCCACCAATGTGCGTCGCGTGCGATCAACCTCCCTGCAAGGCAGTTCCTTTGTCTTCGTGGAATTTGACTGGGGCATGGATGTCTTCCGCGCCCGTCAGATTGTAAGCGAAAAGATGACCACCCTCGCCGAACAACTTCCCGAGGGCATCACTCCCGTCCTGGCTCCACAAAGTAGCGTAATGGGCGAAATCCTCTTTATTGGACTGCAGGTAGATTCCACCCAAAACCTGCCCCACGCCACAACACAGCAAGACCTCCGCACCCTTGCCGAATGGGTGGTAAAACCCGCCATTCTCGGAACAGGCGGAGTGTCGCAAGTGACTATCATCGGTGGCGAATACAAAGAATACCAAGTATTTGCCGATCCTTTCAGAATGAACATCTACGGCATTACCTTGGAGGACCTGAAAGCCACGGTATCTAGTATGAGCGCCAACTCAACAGGTGGCGTAGTACGCGACTACGGCAACGAATATGCCTTGCGCGGAATGGCTCGCACCAACGACCTTGACGCTTTGGGCAGCACCTTCGTAAAGATGGTAAACGGACATCCCATCCGACTCTCCGACGTGGCCGACGTAGTAGTGGGCAACGCCGTAAAGCAAGGCTACGCCTCCGCAAACGCCACTCCCGCCGTCATTCTTTCGGTATCCAAACAGCCCAACATCAACACACTAAAGGTGACGGAAAACATCGAGAAGAATCTGAAAAATATCGAAAAATCTTTCCCTGAAGACGTGCAGATGAACACCCACATCTTCCGCCAAGCCGATTTCATCTCCTCCTCGGTAGGCAACGTAGGCGAAGCGCTGTTGGAAGGTGCCGTGTTCGTCATCATCATTCTCTTCTTGTTCCTCGGCAGTTTCCGCACCACCCTCATCTCCATCATCGCCATACCCATCTCGCTGTTGGGTACCATGCTCTGCCTGCACCTGCTCAAGATGGACATCAACACCATGACCCTCGGCGGCATGTGCATCGCTATAGGCTCGCTGGTTGATGATGCCATTATCGACGTAGAAAACGTCTATAAACGACTGCGGCAAAACCACAAACTTCCCGTAGAACAACGCGATTCGGCATTCAACGTGGTATTCAAAGGCTCGTCGGAAATCCGCAGTTCCATCATCCACGCCACCCTCATCATCATGATTACCTTCGTGCCGTTGTTCTTCCTCAGTGGACTGGAAGGCAGAATGTTGAAACCACTTGGCATTGCCTATCTCATCTCCTTGTTCATGTCACTAGTCGTAGCAATGACGCTCACACCACTGCTCTGCAAGTTGATGCTCTCGGGCGACAAATACCTTGACAAACAGCAAAAAGAGAGTTGGATATCGCAAAAACTCGGTACTCACTATACAAAATGGCTGCAATGGGCACTCGGGCACAAACGTCCCGTAGTGTTCACCACCGTGGCGTTGCTTATTGCCGCCGTGGCGCTGCTTTTCACCATGGGACGAGGATTCCTGCCCGACTTCAACGAAGGGTCGCTCACCATCGCCGCCGTGGCTAAACCAGGCATCTCTTTGGAGGAAAGTAACCGCATAGGCAACTTGATTGAGCGTGAACTGCTTGCCATTCCCGAAGTCACCACCACCTCACGACGCACGGGCCGCGGCGAGCTTGACGAGCATTCGCAAGCCACCAACGGCGCCGAGATTGACGTCAACTTCAACCTCGACAAACGCAGCAAAGAGGAGTTTATGGAAGATGTTCGCCACCGTTTGACAGCCATTCCCGGCATTGCAGTGAGCGTAGGACAGCCCCTCGGACACCGCATCGACCACATGGTTTCCGGCACCCAAGCCACCATCGCCATCAAGGTTTTCGGTACCGATCTCAGCCAACTCTACATCCTGGGCAACAAAATCAAGAACGTGACCTCCGACATCGAAGGGCTCGTAGATGTGAGCGTAGAACAGCAGACTGAAACGCCGCAACTTCAAATTCGTCCCAACCGCGACCTGCTGGCACAATACGGCATCAGCATTGAACAATTCAACAAATTCGTCGAAACGGCTTTCAGCGGCGAACAACTGGGCGAAATCTACGAAGGACAACGCTCATTTCCTCTCGTACTATATCAATCGAATCAACAAACCAATACCTCCCTCAACTCCGTAATGGACGCCCTAATCGACACCCACGATGGTGGCAAAGTGCCACTATCGGCCGTGGCCGAGATAGTATCCGTTGGCGGTCCAAATACCATTTCGCGCGAGAACGTACAGCGCAAACTTGTTGTTTCCGCCAACGTCAGTGGTCGTGACGCGCTCAGTGTTGTGGAAGAAATCCAACGCACCCTCGACAGCGAATTGCAACTGCCCGAAGGCTACCGCATCGAGTACGGCGGACAATTCGAAAGCGCCAAAAGTGCCACGCGCACACTCATCCTCGTCTTCATCCTCGCCCTCTGCGTCATCTACCTGTTGCTCTACACCGAGTTCAAGAACCTCAATCTCTCGCTCATCGTATTGCTCAACCTGCCATTGGCACTGATTGGAGGCGTACTTGCCATAAAGCTCAGTTCAAATCTCTTGAGCATCCCTGCCATCATCGGTTTCATCACCCTCTTCGGCATCGCTACGCGCAACGGAATCTTGCTGGTGGCAAAATACAAAAGCCTCTCCGACCAAAGCGGCACCACACTACAAAATCGCATTCTGCAAGGTTCGCTCGACCGCCTCAATCCCATCATCATGACAGCGCTCACCACGGCGCTTTCGCTCATACCCATGGTGTTGGCTGCCGACAAGGCCGGCAACGAAATCCAGGCGCCTATGGCAATAGTGGTATTGGGCGGACTTATTACTTCCACCCTGCTAAACATCTTTGTCGTACCCATTGTTTACGATTGGTACGCAAGGAAACAACAAGAAAAAGAATAGAAAATAATCAACGATTCACAGATGGCGTTTCGTGGACAGACAACAGTTCCATGAAACGCCATCTGCATTGTTCCATATCAACTTTTTCGCCCACAAAGCGAACCCCTTCTTCCCGCAATAAAGCCTCTTGACGCTTTGCACCACCAAAAGCGAAAGAACCTGACGGGAAACCTTTACTATTTACAACCCGATGACAAGGTATTTCGCCCGGACAAGGGTTGACATGCAAGGCATTTCCTACAACTCGGGCCATCTTGGCATTTCCCGCCAAAAAAGCGACATCTCCATAAGTGAGCACCTTCCCTCGCGGAATAAGACGCACCACATCATAGATTTCCTCATATACGGATTTTCGTTGCATACACCCTCAACTACGGAACCGGATCGTATCCCGAACCTCCCCAAGGGTTGCACCGCAAAATGCGTTTGAACGCCAACCACCCGCCCTTGAAAGGACCATATTTCTGGATTGCCTCAATGGCATATTGCGAGCAAGTAGGAGTGTAGCGACACGCCGGCGGCGTGAATGGCGAGATGCAATTTCGATAGAATTTAATCATCGCCAACATCAATTTTGTAAGAATTTTTCGCAACACTTCGGGAATTGATAATTGAAAATTGATTATTAGAAACCCCTCTGATACTTTTAACGGGCCATAGCTTCAATTACTTGGTTTCATTCACCGTCTTCTGAATGGCGGATTCGAGTTGGGGTAAAAGCTTGTCGAACTTAGCGGAAAGCGTTGAGAAATCCATAATTTCCGTATGGATGTAGTTCAGCGAAAACACTATCTGCAGATGATGCTCTTCCAAAAAATCATAAAGTCCATGCTTACGCAGACGGTAACATTCGCGCGTGAGGCGCTTGACGCGATTGCGGTCAACGGCATGATGAAATTTCTTCTTTGACGTTGTGATGAGCACCTGCGCAGGAACGTTCGTATTCTTGTCTTGGGAAACCAACATCCAAGACACGCTATAAGGGAAGACCATAAGCCTATGTCCCGAATGGAAAAGGGACTCGATGAGACTACGACTACAAAGCCGTTCTTGCTTTGTGAAAGTATAGTTAGGCATCAGTTTTGCTTGCCTTCTCGGCAGCACGCTGTGCACGGCGCTCAGCCGCTTGCGCACGGCGTTCTTCCTGAAGTTGTTTGTACTTGTCCTTGTCGGCGAATACAGACTTCGGCTTCTTGCTCACGGTTGCCGACGTCGAAGCAGCCTTGGAATGAACAGTGGGCTTTTTCAGTGAGGTAGGCTTCGCCACAATTACGCTGCCTTGCTCTTTGCCCAGAATATAATTTTCCAAAGCCATCGCCATAGAGGGAGACACTTTGGTGGGAGCCGCCACGGTCAGTTTCAAGCCCGCCTCGTTTAAAGCGGCATGCGTGGATGCCCCAAAAGCGGCAATCACCACGTCGTCGCTGCTAATATTGGGGAAACTCTTCACCAACGAACGCACGCCAATAGGCGAGAACAAAGCCACTACATCATAATCCTTGAGGTTGAAATGCGTAAGATCCTTGGGCTGCAAGGTGTACATTACAGCCTTGGTATATTTATACTTGGCCTTGTCAAGAAGCTTGGTGTATTCAGTCTGTTTCTCGTCAGAGCAAGGAAACAGGAACTTTTCCTCGCGGTGTTTCGACATAATGTCGATGAGGTCGGCAAAGAACTGCTGTCCGTAAAAAATCTTACGCTTGCGGTACTGGATATAATTCTGGAGATAGAGCGCGATAGCTTCAGAGGAGCAGAAATATTTCATGCTGTCAGGAATGACCTCTCGAAGGTCCTTCGCCAAGCGGAAAAAATGGTCAACCGACTGTTTGCTGTTGAAGATGACCGCAGTATGCTCTGAAATGTGAATACGACTTTTACGGAACTCGGATGCCGAAAGTCCCACAATGTCAAAAAATTTGAAAAAAGTGAGATCGATATGGTATTTTTGAACCAAATTCTTGTAGGGAGACTTGTCAATATCGGCTGGAGCCGGCTGAGAAATCAAAAATTTCTTGGTTTTTACACTCATTATTTTCACAATTTAATTACCTAAGCTTCAACGCACTACAATAAAAACAAGAGCGGCTACAGGTATCAATTCGACGATGCAAAGATAGTAAAATAAATAGAATTTTGAGGCATTTGGAATTGTTAAAACCATTTGAAGGTTGCGAAAAAGTCGCACAAAAAAGCACAACCCCGCACCAATACAAAGCAAATAAGTAATCAAAAAAGTTACGGAGGGAACATAAAAAAGAAAAACCACTATCGGCAACATCAGCACACATTCCATAAGATGCCAAAAATAGTTCGAGAAGAGATATTGATTAATAACTTGGCGTCCCTCAAACACATTTCCCAACACGGCAAACAGCAAATTGCGCAAGAAATAGCCCACCATGCAAGCCGCAAAAAATGTCCAAAAAAGCAGCACGTCATGCATCACGAAATATTCAAGATGCGCATATTCATAGTAATAATACAAAACCAACGACACAGCGAGAGAATGAATGATGCCTACAGGAACCCACGATTTGAGATGCGACATATTGTTGTCGCGCTGAATGCGTGTCATGATTCTTGTATTGACCGTCGCAACGAAGACATCGACCAGTTTCAAGCGATACGACTTAAAGAATATCGCCACAAACAATACCAGCAGCACGCAAGCGCCAAACACCCACGACTGCGGCAAAATGCTGGTATGCGCCAATGCGTCAAGATGTGTGCGGGGCAACAGATGTTCCGAAAAAAGGCTTTCACGCACTAACGTATCCGATTTCTGAAAAAGATTGAAGATGGAATCGAACGAGAACGACTGCTGCTCATGAACAGCGGCCGCACCTGAAGTGTCGTACAGATAGAACGGAGTATAGGACAAAGTATCTGTCATGAATAACGTTTTGTTTAGTTTGTTGAATGGTTGCGCACCATTAATTTTTTCGTTGTAATGACGTTGTCGTTCACGAATACCAATGTATAGATTCCATTACGGAATGGCTGCAAAGAAAGCGTGGATGGCACAACACGATATGCCGCCACACGACGGCCGCTTATGTCATATATTGTCAGCGAAGCATCCTTCAACACGTCGCTCAAGGTCACATGGCATTGTCCCGAAGCCGGATTTGGATAAATGTTGACATACAATTCTTCAGGTTCTGGCGTTACGATTGCCGACGTAGCGGTATCCCACTCATCAACCAATGAATCCCACAATGCCAATGGGAAATGGATATCGTCAATCCAGATACAGTCTTGGTTTTCGCTGCGCGTATCATCTTTTTCGTAGCGCCACGAAAGGCGGTGCAAGCCTTGTTCGATAGGAAAACTACGCTTTGTCCACATGGAGACGCCCGACCAATAGCCTTGCAGCTGGTCGTCGATATAGAAATAGAGTCGGTCGTGACCTTCCTCCGACGAAACTCGTGTCCAGAAAGAGACTGTATCATCGTCCAACACGAATAACGGAATCGATAGTCTTGAAGTTTGACGGGACGAGAGAACTGCGGAGCGAGCGCTGAAATCGCCTTCGTGAGCCTGCGACTGCGTCGAAATCCAAGGACGCAAAGCCGAAGTGTCCCACGGAAATCTGGAAAAATCGCCGCTTTCAAAAGTCTCTACTGCGCTTCCCGTCAGCATCCAATAGCTGTACTCACGATGCCACCTTCCGAGAAAAGAAGCAATCGAGACTTTCAACCTTCGCGTGTCGTCATTCAAACGGAAAGGAAGCGTTCCCATACGAAGCGTATCGGAAAAGGTGACGCGAGTCTCTCGCATAGACGGAAATTCCGTAAGGACGACTTTTAGCGAATCCGCATAGGACGACAATCCTACACGAAAATTATAGTTGCTGTTTGCGGAAAGAATTTGCACGGCATTCTCAGCGCTATCTCGCACAACCACAGATTGCAACGTTGGATAGTCCACGGGGGCGTCAGCGCTGATTTGCATAGAAGCATAGCATTCCTCTGCATCAATCATACGCACCATTGTACTGAACAATGGGATTGTATCGGGAACAAACGGGAAACGCAAAAGAAAAGATTGCGAAGCCTCAGGCATCAACGTATCACACCGTAAAAGAGTATCTTCCACTGAAATTTGATGGAGAAAAGCAGTTTCCTCGCCCACATTGGTAACGTCAAGGCGCAACGCTACAGAATCCTGAACTACAATGGAATAGTCGGTCACAGTAAGGCGCGCGCGAAGCGCGCCCCGTTATGGTAGATAAGCCCCCGCAGTAATATTATTCTGAAGCCTTTGAGTTACACAAAGACGGTG
>JAGHVO010000029.1 GCA_018064245.1 Candidatus Colimorpha pelethequi | reverse complement strand
CACACCGTTTGGTCAAGCCGTTCAGCGTGATGGCACACTCCACCTGCATCAGCTCCAAGGGATAGCCTAACTTTTCGTGGAGATGACGAATCACGCACTGACGCACTTCCTCCTCGGGAGTAAGCGTTACATGACGTTTGCGAACAGGATCAAAGATAGTTGACAATGGGAGATTTGAAGATTTGAAGATTAGAAGTCAGTTAAGAGTTATGAGTTAAGAGTTAAGAAGGATTTGGTCTCTGATCACAGATCACAAATCACAGATTGGAAGATTTGAAGATTTGAAGGGTTCTATTACTAATCACTGGTCACTGATCACATTCCATAGTCCTCACCACCATCGTCTTCTTCCATGTTGGCCTTAGGTTTTTGCTTGAGGCCATTGTTGATCTTGTAGGAGAAGCCCACGGAGATAGTCGGCGAGATGCGACGCGAACTCATTACACGGTTCATCTGTTCGTTGTAGGTCTCATGACCAAAGCCACCCGTACGGAAGACATCTCCGATGCGTATGTTGATGGTGCCACGTTTCTGGAGCACGTCTTTCTTTACAGCCAAATCAACCCAATAGGAAGGCCACATCTCAGTCTGGAGATCCATAAAGGGTGCACGATACTGTCCCGAAAGCTGGACGGTCCAGTCTTTGGGCAGGTTCATGAACGAGCTGAACTTGCCGCTGGCGCGGAAAGCCTGTTTGTCCTCGTTGTTGAGCAGCTCGGTGCCTTCAATGGTGCTCTCAAAGAGGTTGACGCTGAGATTCAGCTTCCACCACTTGAAGACCTGCCAGTCGAAGATGACCTCCAAGCCGTAGTTGGTACCAGTGTTCAGGTTCTGCCAGGTTGAAGCCCAATAGCCGTCATATTCGGGGTTGTAGGGCATCCACCAAGAATAATGGGCAGCGGAACTTTCATCCCACACAAAACCGTAGCGCGTCATCATATTATTGGTCTGGCGGTAGTAGGCGGAAGTGAAAATATTGACGGTCTTGAAACCGATATTATAGGAAAGCTCGATAGCATTGGTAAATTCAGGATCGATGGAGGGGTTTCCAAAGGAAAGCTGCATACCCTCGCGCACATCCATATAGGGGTTGAGATCCCACATCTGAGGACGACGCACACGGCGACTGTAGCTCAGTTGGATGCTTTGGTCCTTGTTGATTTCGTAAGAAAGGTGCAAGGTAGGATATGGCTGCCAATAGGTCTTGTTGACGGTGTCGGAAGCGGGATGGTTGACATCGTAGCCATAGACATTGGAATATTCGCCACGCAAACCCGCCTGTGCGGTGAGGCCTTCAACTATCTTTCCTCCCACCGTGGCATAGATGGCATGCACCTGCTGACGGTGAAAATAATGGGTAGAGGAGGTGGCATCGAAATAAGGATCCATCAGAATTCCCGTTGCAGGATCATACTCCGTGCGGTTGTAGATGGAGTTTTGGTCCGCCCACATGCCCCGGCCTTCGTAACCCACCTCCAGACGCCAATTCTTGGCGAAAGGATGCACATAATTCAATTGTACATTCATGCTCTTGTGTTGGTTGTGTGTCTCGGATTCGCGCTCGTAATAATTATGCCAATTGGCGATGTCATTGAAAAGATAGTTCTGAATCTGGTCACCTTCGCCGTCACGATGGCGCATACTGAAGGTAGCGTCGAAGGTGAGCAGTCGGTCTTTTTCTTCAAATTTCTTGGTATAGTTGAGATTGAAGGAATGGTTCAAGGAAAAGTTGGAGCTGGTGTCGGTTTGGCGATAGCTCATCGAGTCGTCAGGATAGAGGATGTCCCACGAGTCAATAAGGCTACCATGCATACGCTTGCCGCCACGCAGCTGATAGGAAAGCAAGATAGTGTTCTTGTCGTTGATGTAATATTCGCCACCAAACTTCAAGCTGCCCATATAGTTGCTTCCCACGCTGTAGTTATCCATACTGTCGTGAGATGTGGCAACTCCATTAAACATACGCTCCACATCAGTGTGGCCCAAATGTCCGTGACTGCGAACGCCAGCGTCGGCACTGAAGAAAAGGTTGTATTTCTCGGTGGTATAGTTCAGGTTTATGGAACCCATGGCAGTAGGAATGATGGCGGGCATGAATTCACTTGGGTAGGAGGGAAACAGAAAGGCCAAAGGCGTACCCACATTCAAATTGGCAACACCATTCAAACCCAAGGCGCCGGCGGTTTTCTCTTTTAATTTGAGGTTGATAATGCCCGACATGCCTTCGGGGTCGTATTTTGCGGAGGGATTGGTAATCACTTCCACATTCTCCACCGTGGAGGCGGGAATCTGCTCCAGAAGCGACTCCAGATCACTGCTCAGCAATTCGTACGGACGGCCATTGATAAGAACCTTGACATTGGTGGAGCCACGCAAGGTGACGTTGCCGTCGTTGTCGATGGCCACACTGGGAACGGTTTCCAGAATGTCGGTAGCCGTGCCGCCACCCGTAACGATGTTCTTGTCAACATTAATTACGCGCTTGTCCAACTGATATTCCACCATAGAGCGTTCGGCGGTAATTACAACCTCATCCATCATCGTGGCGGCTGGAAAAATCTTGATTTTGCCCACGTTGAGCGTAGGATTCGACTGCGACAGCGTAATGGTACTGGTGTGATAGTAAGTGTTGTAGCCCATGAAAGAGACGCGCAACAGATATTTTCCGTAGGCCACGCTGACAGAGAACGAGCCATTGGATGAGGTTACCGAACCATTGACCAACGATGAGTCTGCGGGACGCAAAAGCGCTACGGTGGCGTATTCCACAGCAGAACCTGATTTAGAATCAATCACCTTACCTGTTACTTTACCTTGAGCGAAAAGAACATTGCCACTCAGCAACATTGCGCAAAACAGCGCCACGAATTTCCAAGCCTTCATAATTTTTGTAATCTGAGATTTGTGAAGTATAATCAGTTTTTGGGTTGACGAACGTAATGGGGCATTTCAAACGGTATAGGGAGCGAAAACTCGATAAGGCCGCCAAAGGAACCGTCCTCTTGGTACCACGGCACCTGATAGATAAGTTTTTTTACTCCATTTTTCTCGATAGTGTAGGCGTTCAGTTTCTCGTTGTCAAGCAAATCTTTGAGAATGGCCGCAGCACGTTCGGGATGACAACCGAAGAGGTTGTTGCCCACAATTTTCTGCCCATTACTATTGACATCTGCAGAACGTTGGTTCATATCGAGAATGTTGCCTTCGGTGTCGCACACCGTGATGGCCAATTGTTTGAGTCCTTCAAAATATTTCTCCATAATGGAAAATTGTTGATTTTCACCAATTCTAAAAATGTTAGAGACGCAAGGGTGTTTCGTCTCTAACTAATTTTATTGTAGCATTTTGACTTATTTTGTATTCAATGCTGCCAATGCGATGCTATAGAGTTTCGTCTTCACGCTGTCGCCACGGCTGGTGAGCACGCAAGGAACCTTTGCACCTACAACCATGCAAGCCAGCTCGGCGCCGCCGAACTTGGTGCAAGCTTTGTAGAATACGTTGCCGCTCTCGATGTTGGGGAAGAGGAGGCAGTCGGCATCACCGGCAACTTCGCCCGTGAGCTTCTTGGTCTTGGCGCTTTCAGCGTCGATGGCAACGTCCAATGCCAAAGGACCATCGAGGATGGCACCCTTAATCTGGCCACGGTCGCCCATTCTGCTGATGATGGCAGCCTCAACACATGCGGGCATTCCAACGGAAACCTGCTCGGTAGCAGCCAACAAAGCAACCTTAGGTTTGGCGATTTCAAGGCTCTTAGCGGTATTGATAAGGTGACCGAGGATGGCTTGTTTCTGCTTCATATCAGGAGCAGGAATGATAGCAACATCGCTGCAAACCAACAATTTGTGGTAACGGGGAACCTCAAATACAGCCATGTGGGTGAGCATGTCGTTTTTCTTACCAGGCATGAGGCCTTTTTCCTTGTTGAGGATGGCACGCATGTATTTGTCGGTAGAGAGCAGACCCTTCATGAGGAAATCGCCCTTGCCTTCGTTGATGAGTTCAACTGCCTTTACACCAGCCTTGGTTTCATCAGCTTCCTGAACCAATTCAAACTTGTTGACATCAATGCCTTCTTCAGCGCAAACCTTCTTGATGGTTTCAATGTCGCCAACCAATGTACCCTCGACAATGCCTTTGTCGATAGCCATGCTGACAGCACCAATAGTATGAGAATCGTTTGCGTAAGCGGCAACCAATCTTTTTTTGCCCTTGGACTTTACGAGTTCCAGGAGGTCATCCAATTTTGTTACCATAGAATGAAATATTAAAAGTTATAAAATAAAAGTTTCGAGTTAAAGATGTGAGTTAAGCGTTAAGAAGTCTGATCACTGCTCACAGACTTCTGTTCACCAAAAAACTTATTTGTTCAAAGCTTCTACAATAGCGGCTTCGATGCCTTCTCCACGGAGGTTCTTGGCGACGATGGAGCCATCGGGTCCCATCAGGAAAAGTTGAGGAATAGATTGGAAACCATATTGTTCAACTTCTTCAACATTGGCTTCGAGCACCATGGGCCAAGTCATTCCAAGTTCCTTGGCAGCCTGCAAAGTAGCGTCTTTCTTGTCGCTTACGGCAACGCTCACGATTTCGAAATTATCGCCGACATATTTCTTGTAGAGAGGAACGAGGTTGGTAGAAATTTCCTCTTTGCAAGGAGCGCACCAACTTGCCCAGAAATCAACCAACACATATTTGCCCTTTCCGACATAGTTGTCCAAAGAAACGGGCTTGTCCTGAGCGTCGATACCGTGAACGTTAATAAACTGATGTCCAACGGCACTGCTCTGAAGTTTTTCAAGATATTCAGCAATTTCCTTGGCGAACTCAGTTGCCTTGAAAGTGTCGCCTGCACCATCCAACAAATTTTGGATAGTGGCTTCGTCCAACATAGGCACTACGGAATAAAAAATGAAAGCACCAGCGACATCGTTGTTGTGAGCCTTCACAAAGTCAACCATTTTGCCTTTATAAACTTCTTCGAAATTGGGAAGCGCTTGCTTGTTGGCGTCGCTGATGTCGTTGCTCAAATCGCAAAGTGCATCATTGAGAGGAGAACCGGAAATCATACCCGTGGTGGAATCCATGACCATTTTGCCAGGTTCAAGAACCACTTGGCAGAGCGCCATATTACGGTCAGGCATGGCACATAGCAGCGCCATAATGGTGGTATCGGGAGCTTTGCCTTCGAAACGGAAAGCGCAATCGGTAACAGCTGTGGAATCCAACACATCGCCCGACATCAAGTCCAACAGATAGACTTTTTCAAAATTCATACTTGAAGGCAATGAACCTTCCAATGTGTAACCATGCTTGTTGCAACTCGAAAAGATGCTGACAGTCAATATGGCAAGCGCCATCAAAAAAAGTTTTTTCATAAAGTTTTTATTATAAAAAGAAAATGCAAAGATAACGAAAAAACTGCAATCAGCGACGAAAAAGAACGACAAAATCCCATTAAGAACCCGTATCAATTCCTTGCGCAAACAACATTCGCCACAAGATGGGGGGTTAATTCAAAGAAATTGTGTAATTTTGCAAATCACAATCCATAACCCCTACCCATGCCCTTCATTGAGGAAATATTGAAACATCGCAGCCTGTCGATTGTCGGATTGGAGAAAAACACCGGCAAGACGGTCTGTCTGAACTATGTGCTGGGCCGCCTGCACGAGATGGGGGTACGCACCGCCGTCACCTCTATCGGGGTGGATGGAGAACAGACCGACAGCGTGTATGCCACCGCCAAGCCGGAAATCACAGTCTATGAAGGCATGCGTTTCATAACCTCTGAAAAGCATTACCTCCAACGGCAGCTGATTTCGCAAATTGTCTCCGTTGACGAGCAATGCACCTCGTTAGGGCACTTGGTAACCGCCGACGTGCTTAGCCCAGGCAAGGTGTTGCTTTCGGGAGCCGCCACTACGGAAAAACTGAAGCGACAAATCGCCGAATGTAGTGCTGATGGCGTTCCGCTGACCATCATCGACGGAGCCTTGTCGCGCCTAAGTCTCGCCTCCCCTACCGTCACTGATTCCATGATTTTAGCCACGGGCGCCGCCGTTTCTCCAAATCTGCAACAACTCATCTCCAAAACCAAGTTCTTCTACAAATTCATAAACTTGGAAGAGATTGACAACCAACTGTTAAAAACACTTGAACCGCTCACTTCAGGACTTTGGGCTATCGATGACGAGGGAGTGGCACACGATTTAGGCGTGGCTTCCGCTTTTCTATTGGGTAGCAAGGATGTGAATTTGTTCGCCTACGGCAACAGACTCTTCGCCACAGGTGCCGTGAGCGACCGACTGCTCAAACAACTCTCAGCGCAGTCGGGGGAGAAATGCATTACGCTGATAGTAAGAGACTTTACAAAGCTCTTCATCACACAAGAAGCCTACGCCACATTTGTACGTAAGGGAGGCAAGATTCTGGTATTGCGCAAAAGCAAACTGATAGCCATCTGCTTGAATCCCACATCGCCACAAGGATTTCTTCTTGACTCAGAACGTGCCTGCGGCGCACTCAGCGAAGCGCTGGGCATTCCCGTCTATGACGTAATGAAAGTTCCAAAGCAGACTATACTCTAATTACAAATTTTCAATTATCAATCCAACCGTGATAACTGTCAAAGAAAAGATTAAGGAGAATACTGGTTTTCAATATATCGTTGAGAACCTTCAACTGATGTCGAGCGCCGGCAGACGAAAATTGCTCGCCATGCCGTTGCTGACCAGCACGGAAGTGATAACCACACAATACGACTGTATTGAAAAGTTCGTAACTTTCATGTCTTCAGCGGAAAAGAAGACATTACTCGTTGACCTGCAACATCAGCTAATGCGTCTCCACGACATTCAAGGCACACTACACAACTTGAGCAGCCATGTAGTGTTGGACGAGATAGAACTCTTTGAATTGAAAAGCTTTGCATTCATCTGCATGGCTATGCGCAAAGACCTCGCCTTGCTTAATATGGAACAGCAACTGCCCATGCCCGACACGCAAACGGTTTTCCAGTTGTTAGACCCCGACAAGAGTGGCGTGGTAAACTTCTACATCTATGATAGTTACAGCGAAAAACTGCGTGAAGTGCGTCAGCAATTGAAAGGATGTGACTCCAACAGCGAAACTTACGCAACCCTCTTTGCGCAACAAAATGAGTTGCAGCAGCAGGTCATCGAAAAAATCTCACAACAGCTTTGGAATCAAGCGACAACACTTTCGGATGCCTTCGAGCAGATGACCTATATCGACTTAATTCAAGCCATGGCGGTACAAGCTCTGGAATGGAACCTTTGCCGTCCAACACTTTCCGACACCGTTATTGAATACCGCAACCTATTTAATCCCAGACTGAAACAGCACAAAGAGCAACTGGGATTGCGCTACCAAGCCATTGACATCCACCTCAACGAGGAGCTTTGCATCGTTACTGGCGCCAACATGGCGGGCAAGACAGTGATGCTGAAGAGTTTGAGTATCGCTCAACTGATGGCTCAATTTGGTATGTTCGTACCCGCAGAAAGAGCTATTTTGCCTATAGTCGAGGATGTGGTGCTTTGCATCGGAGACGAGCAGAACGAAATGAACGGACTCTCCTCCTTCGCTTCCGAAATCACGCAAATCAACAGCCTGTTGCAACGCAGTCAAAACGAAAGGTTGCTGATACTCATCGACGAACCCGCCCGCACCACCAACCCTTTGGAAGGCAAAGCCATCGTACAGGCGTTGGGCACTTTGCTGAAAGACCATTTTTGCGTTATCACCACCCACTACAGCCAATTGGGATTGCCGCGCCGAAAATTGCGCGTAAAAGGTTTCGTAGGCAACGATACCGCAACACCGCTGACTCCCGAAAATATCAACCAATTTATGGACTACGCCCTTGTGGAAGACAACAACGAGGTGGTACCTCACGAGGCACTGCGCATAGCCTCCCTGCTGGGATGCGACAAAGAATTCATCCAGTTGGCGGAGACTTTCAGCGGACTGAAAAAATGAGGGGAAAAAGACCTTGTCAAACGACAACCTCTTCTTTTGGCGCTCTCCTAAAAATTTTGTAGCCCGTTGCCGCAATCACAATAGACATCAGCGGCGACAGGATATTGAAAAAGCAATAAGGCAAATAATCGATGGTAGGCACACGCAACACCATTGATTGTGTCATACCGCATGTATTCCACGGCACCAACACCGAAGTCACCGTCGCCGAATCTTCGGAAGAACGCGACAACAATCTTCCTTCAAATCCTTTTTCCTTGTAAAGATCCTTGAAGAGATTGCTGGTCAAGATTATGGAGAGATATTGGTCGCCCGTCGCCATATTGGCTCCCAAACCCGTAACTACCGTAGAAGCAACAATGGAAGTGCGACGGTTAAGCCTACGTGCCAACATCTCGGTAAAACTTCGCGCCATACCGCTGCCCGTCAAGGCACCACCGAAAGTGGCGCTACAGCATATCAAGAAAATGGTACTCAGCATTCCACGCATACCATGCGTCTCAACCAACGCATTCAACGACTCGTTGCCAGTATCGATGGTCGTCGTACCATAAATGGAAATAAAGGCACCCTTAAACTGCGCAACGACGTCCCTTCCACCACCGATGCCAGAAATGATGTCGGGCTGGGCAATCAAAGCCACTACAATCGCCATCAAACTGGAAATGAACAGTGTGAGAATGGCAGGGATACGCAGGATGATCAACACCGCAGTAGCCAACGGCACCATCAAAATCCAAGGATTGATGTTGAAGGTAGAACGCAGACAATCGGCATAATCGGGAGCGGAAATCGTAGCTGAACTTTCGTGCGAAAGACTGATAACAAGAAAGATAACACACGCAATGACAAACGACGGGATGGTCGTAATCATCATGTAACGGATGTGAGTGAACAATGGCGTATCGTTGATGGAAGAGGCCACAACCGTGGTATCGGAGAGCGGCGAAAGTTTGTCGCCGAAATAAGCACCCGAAATGATGGCACCCGCCGTCATTGGTGCAGAATAGCCCAGCACCGTACCAATGCCAACCAATGCAACGCCAATGGTAGCGACAGTAGTCCACGAGCTACCCGTCATCAGCGACACCAATGCGCAAATGACGCACGTCACCAAAAGGAACAATCCCGGAGAGAGGATTTGCAGACCGTAGTAAATCAATGTCGGAACCACGCCACTCACCATCCAACTGCCCGATATGGCACCGATGAACAGCAAGATGAGCAACGCCATAGCTATCGACTTGATATTGCTGACGATGGCGTCCTCTATACGACTCCACGGCATGTGATAGCACAACATCGAGATGGCGACAACCACCCCGGAACTTGCCAAGAGCGCCACCTGACTTCCGCCTTCCAAGGCATCACTACCAAAAACTTTGATGACACAGAAAAGCAAAAAGATAAGCAGGGCGAAGGGAATAAGACCCACCGCCCAAAACATATCTCTAGGTTCTTTAGGACTTTTGGAGAATCGGGGAAAATGCATAGCCCGACGAAAAAACTTGTCTATTTCTTAAACAATGAGATGACCCACAACAAGATTATGGAGCCAATAACAGCCGTCACAATCTGACCAATAAGATGACCTCCCCAGTTGATGCCAAACCAAGCCAACACATTGCCGCCGATAAAGCCGCCAACGATACCGACAATCAGATTGATCCAAAAGCCAAAGCCGCCGCCTTTCATAACCTTGCCAGCCAAATAGCCAGCCAATGCACCAATAAGAATAGTAATGATGATACCCATAGTAGTAAGAAGATTTAGAGTTTCTTAGTAATTAATAACGCACATCGGACAATTCTATTGCCCCACCCTATAACCAACAATTTCTTCACTCAAAGATGAATCTTTTGCCTCATCAATTAGAAAGTTACATAACATTGAATTTAAACATCATAACCATCTGAGAACAACAATAAAAAAATTATTCCGCAACTTTTCCCTTTCCATTTCACCAAAGATGGCAACCTCTCAAAGAAACTGACCGGTCTTCAGTCACAGGAAGCCATTTCCGCAGCCATCAAAGAAGCTGAATAATCTCGGAATTATTGATCAAGCCTCCCCCATAATATATTCTGTACAACTTCCAGAAATAAAAAAAGCTCACAAATGTGAGCTTTTTTTGCGGAAAGAAAGGGATTCGAACCCTTGAAGCCCTGTTAAGGCTTACTCGCTTTCCAGGCGGGCCTCTTCAACCACTCGAGCATCTTTCCGAAAGGTTGGATTGTGATTTTCAGGCATTACAATGTTTCTCTTGCGCTGAAATCGTTTGCAAAAGTACTACTTTTTTTGAAATCTGACAAAAAAAATGTACATTTGCATTAAAGAATATTTTTCAAAAACAATAAAACTCATTCAAAATGAAGAAATTAATGATTTCAGTTATGGCTATCTCTATGCTTGCAGCTGTGGGATGCAAACAAAAAACCGCTCCCGTCGAGGAGGTGAACGAGATTCAGCAGAAGGTTGACGAATATGCTGAGTTCACGCTTACCACCGACCTTTCCGTTCTCAGCGAAAAGGAAAAGCAACTGATTCCTATCTTCATCCAGATTGGCGAAATCATGGATGACCTTTACTGGGAACAGTTTTTCGGCACTGAGAACCGCAAGGCTCTCGACACCATCAGCGACCCCGCCATCAAGGCTTTCGCTCAGATCCAGTACGGCGCTTGGGACCGCTTGGACAGCGAGAAACCTTTCGTTCCCGGCTTCGGCGCTCGCCCTCTCGGAGCCAACTTCTATCCTGCCGACATGACCAAGGAGGAATTCGAGGCTTTGCAGGATCCCCAAAAGACCAGCCAGTACACTATTCTGCGTTGCGACGAGAACGGTGCGCTGAAGGTTATCCCCTACCACGAGGCTTACAAGGAACAACTTGCCAAGGTTGACGAGCTGCTCGGTCAGGCAATCGAACTGGCCGAAGACGCTGGCTTGAAGAAATACCTCACCGAACGTCGCAAGGCTTTCCAGACCGACGACTACTATGCAAGCGACATGGCTTGGATGGATATGAAGAGCAGCAAGCTTGACTTCGTTGTCGGACCTATCGAGAACTACGACGACGCCCTCTTTGGCTACAAGACCTCCTACGAGGCTTTCATTCTCGTAAAGGATGAGGCTTGGAGCAACGACCTCGCCAAGTTCGTGAAGATGCTTCCCGCCTTGCAGAAAGAGCTCCCCTGCGATCCTAAATACAAGAAGGAAGTTCCCGGCACGGAAAGTGACCTGAACGTTTACGACGTTATCTACTATGCCGGCGACTGCAACGCTGCCAGCAAAACCATCGCCATCAACCTGCCCAACGACGAGCGCGTACACCTGAAGAAAGGTGCTCGCCGTCTGCAGCTCAAGAACGCCATGAAGGCCAAATTTGACAACATCATGATGCCTATCGCCAACATGTTCGTTTGCGAAGACCAGCTTGACAACGTCAACTTCAACGCTTTCTTCAGCAATGTCTGCTTCCACGAAGTGGCTCACGGCCTCGGCATCAAGAACACCGTTACCGGCAAGGGCAACCTCCGCGAGGCTCTGAAAGAGCAGTACAGCGCATGGGAAGAGGCAAAGGCTGACATCTGCGGATTGTTCCTCACCCAGACTTTGATTGAGAAGGGCGAAATCACCAACTGCACCGTTGAAGACGCCTATGTAACCTTCATCGCCGGCATTCTCCGCAGCGTACGTTTCGGTGCCACCGAGGCTCACGGCATTGCCAACATGATGTGCTTCAACTTTATGCAGGACAATGGCGCATTCACTCGCAACGAGCAGGGCAAATATGTCATCAACCTTGAGAAAGCCAAGAAGGCCATGGCTGACTGGGCTGCCCTCATCCTCCAGGTGGAAGGCGACGGCGACTATGATTTCGCAAAGAAATACGCTGCCGAAAACGGCACCATCCGTCCTGATCTCCAGGCCGACCTCGATGCCATCCGCGACGCCAACATTCCTAAGGACATTCGCTACAACCAAGGTCTGAAGGCTTTGGGTCTCTAATGAGAATTGACAATTCTTTTATGATAAAACGAGGGGGCGACCGAATGGTCGCCCCCTCGTTTATATCTTGCAATTTTACTTTTTCTTCCCGTGGCGCTTTTCTTGATCCTTATCTATCTTTTCCAGCACAGAGCGTTTTATTGTAACGATTCTCTGCCCAGGATGAAAGATAATAACGCTGTTGAGGGCAGTGCTTAGCACAAATAAACTCTCAACTCCCGCAGGTTGTGCATAAAGAAGAAATAGGCAGACCTCCGTGGGAGTCATATAAGGATTGTCGGGCGTATGAGAAAGATACAAAGACTTCGGCACCGCATCCTCTTTATTCCAATTGAGAGGAATGAAACTACGGTGATATCGGTGCATCGCCACAAGATGATTGTTGTTGTCAAAGTCACACGAAAAATCATTCCCGAAAGGTACTACACCTTGATTCTTCGCGCTCATCGTAAAGTAACTACGCGTAATTTCCTCGTCAATTCGAATAAAATCAAGATTGCAGCCAAAATCACTTTGTGGAAACCCTGATAGACTATCTTTCACAGCGTCAAAAGTCAGACTTTGCAATAGTTGCGTTCTCTCCGCCTCGGCTTGTTCTAAAAGAGAGAGCGGTCTGGAAGTAGTGTCGTAGTCCGTTTGGAAAGTTGAAGAGCACATCCAATACTCGAAGACGCAACGACTCCTATCCAGACTAAAATAAACAGTGTGGAGCGTGTCATTCGATTCGGTGGTAAAGTAGCCTCCCACGTCGTTATATTCAGGATTGAACTCCCCAAGCTGGTCGGTAGATATCCATGCTATACGCTCGTGATAATAGAGGTGCATTCCTTCGGAAAGGATACTGTCGTGAATCCTGTCGATGGTCTCTTGACTGGGCATTCGCCGATTTTTCCTGTTTTTGGCAGAGCCGTCTGGAACAGCCAACAACAGCAATGCGCAAAATACAAACAACAATCTCTTGTTCATCACTAAGATATTATGATTTCTATACTTAAATAACGTATTTTGGGCTTACATATTACACAATCGGGCAGCAACGATTGTTGCCGCCCGACTATAAATGAATTCTATTTCAAGTTACTTGGTAACACGTTCAAGCCACTTGACCATGCCGAACATGACACACATCGATACGAAGCAGATGGCGAGGAATACGCCCCAGCACTTCCAGATTGGCCATGCGTTGAGCATGATAGGACCAACAAAGATGAAGAGGTTTCCAATAGCGGTAGCACCAAGCCACAAACCCTGGCAGAGACCCACCATGTGGCGAGGAGCAACCTTAGATACAAAACTCAAACCGAGTGGGCTGATGAACAACTCTGCAACAGTAAGGAAGAAGTAGGTTACAATCATTACCCACGGAGCCGCCTTGGCAAGACCTTGAGCTGCCATTTGTGCAAAGTCCATAGCGCGGAACTCGTCGCCAGAAGGATAGTTGCTAACGATAGAGAAAATCATCAAGAATAAGTACGCACAACCTGCGATACCCATACCCAACGCGATTTTGCGAGGAGTGGAAACGGGTTTACCCTTGCGAGCAAGCGCAGCGAAGATACCCATTACAAGAGGCGTAAGAATGATTACAAACAAGGGGTTGAGAGCCTGCCAGATTTCGGGTGCGAGCATATCGGAGTTGACGAAGTCACGCGCGAAAACGGAAAGAGACTGGCCATTCTGGTGGAAGGAGAGCCAGAAGAAGATAGCGATGCCAAGCACTGCGAAAAGGGCAGCCATACGCTGCTTGATTTCCTTGGCCATGGCAGCTTTTTCTTCGGGAGTGTAGTCAACAACCTGAGCGGCTTCTTTCTTGCTGGGCTGGGGGAATTTCTTCTTCTGGGTAAAGAAGATGGTAAGGGAGATCAACATTGCAACGACAGAGACGATGAAAGAGAAGTGAACGCCCTGGTTGAAGGTTAGGATGTAGTCGGAGCAGAATTGGGAAAGATCGGTAGGAATGACTCCGTCAGCGACCGATTTGGTCATAGTCTCAGTGAACTTCTGGGTAGCTTCGCCGTTGGCGAGATACTGGTGGCAAAGGCCAGACATATCAGCATTATATACGAAGTTGTGAGCTTTGAGCCACCACTCACGGAGCAAAGGAGCGATGAAAGGAGCGATCACGCCGCCGATATTGATGAATACGTAGAAAATCTGGAAACCGCTATCGCGCTTATCCTTAGCCTCAGCGAGAGCCTCGGGACTTACCTTTGCAGCTTCAGCCTCGAAATTGTCGTACATCTGACCAACGAGAGCTTGCAAATTGCCCTTGAAAAGACCATTACCAAAGGCAATGCAGAGCAGAGCAAAGCATGTGAAAATCAAAATTCCCAACCAAGCACCGTTGCCATCGACAATCATTCCATCTACACTCTTGCTAAACAATGGGATAGCCATGCCTACATAACCCAGAGCCATGATAACAAGACCCCATTGAATGGTACGGTTGTAGTTCTGAGTGCGGTCTGCAATGATACCACCCACCAAACTCAACACATAGATTCCGAAATAGAATACGGAATAGATGACACCTGCGGTACCATCAGAAAGGCCGAACTTGGAAACCAGGAAGAGCAGCAAGATGGCGTTCATGATATAATAGCCAAAGCGCTCGCCCATATTGCTCAATGCAGCGGCGATAAGGCCTTTGGGATGTTTCTTGGCTTCCGTCAAATAGAAAATGATGAACGGAATCACCACTACAAGGATACAAGCAAAAATCACCCATGTTGCGTGATTCTGCCAAAGGGATTGAATAGATAGTAGATTCATGTTTTTTTGTTTTGATTATTATAATTGCTTAATTAAATTATACTTAACATCAACACAAGTCACGAATCACCTTTCGGCAATTCGCACGTATTACATTGCAAAGATACATTTATTTTTGAATTTATATAAGTTTTGCGGCATTTTTTCGTTATTCTGCTATGATACAAGAAATAAAGTCAACCCTCGACATACTCCAGCAAGGTGGTACAATCCTCTACCCCACCGACACTATTTGGGGCATTGGATGCGACGCCACCAACACCGACGCCATTGAAAAGATTTACCAAATCAAGCAACGCGACCACTCCAAATCCATGCTCATCCTCTGCGCCGGCAAGGCGCAAGAGGTACTTCAAGAATGGCAGTCGCTATTGCAACCCTATTTCACTGGAAGGCCTACCACCTTCATCATTCCCGCCGACAGACTGCCCTACCCTCTTGCCGAAAACCTCTTGGCGACCGACGGCACCATCGGCATCCGTTTCCCCCAGCATGATTTCTGCCAAAAACTCCTGACCGCCTTCGGCAAACCCATCGTGAGCACTTCCGCCAACTTTTCGGGAGAACCTTCTCCCCAGCACTACGAAGACATCAGCCACAAACTGAAAAGCAAGATAGACTACTGCGTACCGCCCTTGCCCGAATTCGAGAGTGGCGAAATCAACGGCTCCCGCATCCTCAAAATCCTCCCCGAAGGAGGAGTGCAAGTGATACGGGAATAATAATAAACGGGGCGGGCGTTGTGCAACGCCCGCCCCGTTCATTCGTCAGAAAGGCATCATGCCTTGCCTATCATGTCGTAGGGGATGGTATCGCCCATGGGAGCATTGGAAGGTTCCTGAATAGGGCCAAATTGCTTCTCGTATTTCTGGATGTTGTCGTTGAGCGCCATCAACAAGCGTTTTGCATGGATGGGATTCATAAGGATACGGCTGCGAACGGCAGCACCCTTGACACCCGGAAGAAGCTGCGCAAAATCGAGCACCATCTCGGATGGACTATGAGAAATGACTACGAGATTACTATAAACACCACTTGCAACATCAGCGCTGATGTCAAGATTCAAATTCTGCTGATTGGGATTGTTTTTGTCCATTTGTTTGAAGTTTGATGGTTGATAAAAAAAAGAATCCCTGCGCAAATGCACAGGGATTCAAAATATGGATATTGATTATCTTTCAGCATTGGCGGTTTCAAGTTGCTCGGTATTGCCAACACGGAGGTGCTGGTATTCGCGCAAACCTGTACCTGCTGGGATAAGGTGACCCACGATAACGTTCTCCTTCATACCTTCGAGGAAGTCCTGCTTAGCGTTGATGGCAGCCTCGGTAAGAACCTTGGTGGTTTCCTGGAAGGAAGCGGCAGAGATAAAGCTCTTGGTCTGCAAGGAAGCACGGGTGATACCTTGCAAGATCTGCTTGGCTGTGGCAGGCTTGGTGTCGCGAGCCGTTACAAGCTGCTTGTCCTGACGACGCAATGAGGAGTTTTCGTCACGCAACTGACGAGCAGTAATAATCTGGCCGTTTTCGAAGTTTTCGGAATCGCCCTTGTCTTCAACAACCTTCATACCAAAGATATCGTCGTTGGTCTCGTGGAAATCGATCTTGTTGACCAATTCGCCTTCGAGGAAGCGGGTATCGCCTGGGTCTTCGATTTCGACCTTGCGCATCATCTGGCGTACGATAACTTCGAAATGCTTGTCGTTGATCTTCACACCCTGGAGACGGTAAACTTCCTGAACCTCGTTGACGATGTATTCCTGAACCTTCATAGGACCCTTGATGGCGAGGATGTCGGCAGGAGTGATAGCACCTTCAGACAACGGAGTACCAGCCTTTACGTAGTCCTGATCCTGAGCAAGAATCTGCTTGGAAGTCGGGATAAGGTAGTTGCGCTGTTCGCCAGTCTTAGAGGTAATGGTGATTTGACGGTTGTTGCGCTTGAGTTTCTTGTCGATGGAAACGATACCGTCGATTTCAGCCACGATAGCAGGATCGGACGGGTTACGAGCCTCGAACAACTCAGTTACACGAGGCAGACCGCCCGTGATATCGCCAGCCTTACCGAAGGAACGCGGAATCTTGACCATGATGTCACCGGCACGAAGTTCCTGACCCTGCTCAACACCGATATGGGCACCCACGGGAAGGTCATAGACCTTGAGGATGTTGCCTTCGCTGTCAACAACATTGAGGGTAGGATTCTTGGTACGCTGACGGGATTCGATGACAACCTTGTCCTGAAGACCGGTCTGAGCATCGGACTCGACACGGAAGGTGACGTTTTCGATAACATTCTCGAAAGATACACGACCTGCAACGTCGGACATGATAACTGCATTGTAGGGGTCCCACTCGGCAATCATGTCGCCCTTTTCAAGGATATCGCCTGAAGCCTTGTAGAGTTTTGCGCCATAGGGCAGCAATGCGGAGAATACCGTCACGTCGGTCTTTTCATCAACAATACGCAACTCGGCGGAACGACCCATTACAATGCTATAAGTGTTGTTTTCAGAATCGGTATAAGGAACATAACGAAGCTCGTCGATTTCGAGACGGCCAGGATACTTGGCTTGCAACGAAGATGTTGTACCGATGTTGCCACCGGCAACACCACCGACGTGGAATGTACGAAGTGTAAGCTGCGTACCAGGCTCACCGATAGCCTGCGCAGCGATGACGCCGACAGATTCGCCTTTCTGAACCATCTTGCCAGTGGCAAGGTTGCGACCATAGCACTTGGCGCAGACGCCATGCTTGGATTCGCAAGTAAGCACGGAACGGATTTCGACTTCCTCGATAGGAGAGTCTTCGATAGCCTTGCAAATATCTTCGGTAAGCTCTTCACCAGCGCGAACGATGAGTTCGCCAGTGAGAGGATGATAGATATCATGTACAGAGGTACGACCCAAAATCTTGTCGTACAAAGATTGAACAATATCCTCACCTTTCTTGAGTGCGGTGGTGGGCAAGCCACGCAAAGTGCCGCAATCTTCCTCGTTGATGATGACATCGTGAGCCACATCGACGAGACGACGGGTAAGGTAACCAGCATCTGCCGTCTTCAAAGCGGTATCGGCCAAACCCTTACGGGCACCGTGAGTAGAGATAAAGTACTCAAGCACCGAAAGACCTTCCTTGAAGTTGGAGATAATAGGATTCTCAATAATTTCGTTACCAGCGGCACCAGCCTTCTGAGGCTTGGCCATCAAGCCACGCATACCGGAAAGCTGACGAATCTGCTCCTTGCTACCACGGGCACCAGAATCATACATCATATAGACAGGATTGAAGCCCTGGTTGTCGGCCTTGAGACGTTTCATCAAAGTCTCGGTAAGCTGGTTGTTGGTATTGGTCCAAATATCGATGACGTGGTTGTAACGTTCGTTGTTGGTGATAAGACCCATGGCATACTGAGCCATAACCTCTTCGACCTCCTCGTTGGCCTTGACAATCATCTCTTCCTTTTCTGCAGGAATCAACACGTCGCCCAAATTGAAGGACAAACCTCCACGGAATGCCTGACGGTAACCCATGTTCTTGATATCATCGAGGAAGATGGCGGTAACGGCATTGCCGCAAGTGGTGAACAAGTCACCGATGATGTCGCGCAAAGGTTTCTTGCCGAGCACCATATTGATAAAGCCATATTCAGCAGGAACAACCTGGTTGAACAGCACACGACCCACGGTGGTGCGGAGACGGTCGGTCTTGATGAAGTGACCCTTTGCGTCAACAACGGGATAGCCGTCCTTGTCGCGGAGAATCTCGAACTCTGTGCGACTGCGTTCAGCGATTTCAGCGGGAGTGCTGCAATCGATATCAGTCAGCAGATTGCCATCCTTATCCTTGATAACCTCCATAAAGGTCTTATCGGTTTTTACATATTTGAATTCATCGATACCGTGAGAAGCGGTAAGACGCACGCTGATGCAAGCGTTCTGCGATACGCGTTTCTCATTGAAAGCGATGATAACCTCTTCGGGAGAGTAGAATCTTGAACCTTCACCCTTTACAACCTCTGTTTCGGTAGTGCGACGAGGCTTGGTAGTGTAGTAAAGTCCCAAAACCATATCCTGAGAAGGAACGGTGATAGGAGCACCGTTGGCTGGGTTGAGGATGTTGTGAGTAGAAAGCATCAACAACTGGGCTTCCAAAATAGCGGCATTTCCCAGGGGAACATGCACGGCCATCTGGTCACCATCGAAGTCGGCGTTGAAACCTGTACATACAAGAGGATGCAGACGAATGGCCTTGCCTTCAACCAACTTGGGCTGGAAAGCTTGGATACCCAAACGGTGCAACGTAGGAGCACGGTTCAACATGATAGGATGGCCCTTGAGGATATTTTCGAGGATTTCCCATACAACGGGATCCTTACGGTCAACGATACGCTTTGCGGACTTGACAGTCTTGACAAGACCACGTTCAAGCATCTTGCGGATGATAAACGGTTTGAACAACTCGGAAGCCATGTCCTTAGGCAGACCGCACTCGTGCATCTTGAGTTCCGGACCCACAACGATAACCGAACGGCCAGAGTAGTCAACACGCTTACCCAACAAGTTCTGACGGAAACGACCCTGCTTACCTTTCAAGGAATCGGAAAGGGATTTGAGGGAACGGTTGGAGTCGGACTTAACGCTGGAAACCTTGCGGCTGTTGTCGAACAACGAATCTACAGCTTCCTGGAGCATACGTTTTTCGTTACGCATAATGACTTCAGGAGCCTTGATTTCCATAAGTCTCTTCAGACGATTGTTACGGATGATGACACGACGATAGAGCTCATTGACGTCGGAAGTGGCGAAACGGCCGCCATCCAGAGGAACAAGAGGACGCAAATCTGGAGGGATGACAGGAATAATGCTCATAATCATCCACTCAGGACGGTTGTCCATACCACGTGCCTCCATGCGCTTGCGCGATTCACGGAAAGATTCGACAATATTCAAACGCTTGAGAGCCTCTTGTTTGCGCTGATTCGAAGACTCTTTGGAAGCCTTGTCGCGCAACTCGTAAGAAAGCTTGTCGAGGTCGAGTTGGCAAAGTAATGTGCGAAGCGCCTCGGCGCCCATTCCGGCAATGAACTTGTCGGGATTGGTGTCATCCAATTGGTCATTGTCCTCAGGCAAAGATTCGCGGATAGCATAATATTCCTCTTCTGCAAGAAGGTCGAGGCGTTTTACAGGTTGATCGTTCAACATTGCCTTTCCAGGCTGAATGACTACATATTTTTCGTAGTAGATAACCTGCTCGAGCTTTTTGCTGGGGATATCAAGCAACGTTCCAATCTTGTTGGGAAGGGAGCGGAAAAACCAAATATGAGCAACAGGAACGACAAGTTCGATATGACCCATACGTTCACGACGAACTTTTTTCTCAGTTACCTCAACACCACAGCGGTCACAAAAGATACCTTTGTAGCGAATGCGCTTGTATTTACCGCAATGACACTCCCAGTCGCGGGTGGGTCCGAAAATCTTTTCGCAGAAAAGACCGTCGCGCTCTGGTTTATAAGTGCGATAATTGATAGTTTCAGGCTTGGTAACCTCACCGTATGAACGCTGCACGATAGAATCAGGAGACGACAAGGAGATGGTTATCGAGTTGAAATCATTTTTTAACTGTGATTCTTGTTTAAATGCCATTTTATTTTGAGCTTTAAGCTTTTAGCTTGAGGGCTTGAGGGCCTGTAAGCAATTTTCTTTACTTTAACAATGGAGTTTGGCTGGAAGTATTATTCAAAAGTGACTTCCAGACCAAGACCGCGAAGTTCGTGGATCAACACGTTGAAGGACTCGGGAATACCTGGCGTAGGCATGTTGTCGCCCTTGACGATGGCATCATAAGCTTTAGAACGGCCCATGACATCATCTGACTTCACAGTAAGTACCTCTTGCAGCACATTGGAAGCGCCAAACGCCTCAAGTGCCCAAACCTCCATTTCTCCAAAACGCTGACCGCCGAAATTGGCTTTACCACCAAGCGGTTGCTGAGTGATGAGCGAGTACGATCCAATTGAACGTGCGTGCATCTTGTCGTCAACCATGTGGTGCAATTTCAGGTAGTAGATATAGCCAACGGTTGCAGGCTGGTCGAAACGTTCACCCGTTTCACCATCGTAAAGATAGGTACGACCATTTTCGGGAAGACCTGCCTCCTGCATATAGCCATTGATCTGCTCCAATGTAGCGCCATCGAAGATAGGAGTCTGGAAACGCTTGCCCAATTCATGGCCTGCCCAACCCAGAACGGTTTCGTAAATCTGACCCAAGTTCATACGAGAAGGCACACCCAGAGGATTCAACACAAGGTCAACTGGAGTACCGTCTGCGAGGAATGGCATATCCTCGGCGCGGACAATCTTGGAAACAATACCCTTGTTACCGTGACGACCTGCCATCTTATCTCCCACGCGCAATTTGCGTTTCATTGCAATGTAAACCTTTGCCATCTGTACAATTCCAGAGGGAAGGTCATCACCAACTGTCATCGCAAACTTGTTACGGGTAAAGCGACCCGAAATCTCACGGAACTTGATATTATAGTTGTTGAGCAACTCCTTGATAAGTTGGTTGGTATCCTTGTCGGTAGTCCACTTGTTGGGACTTACCTCGGTATAGTCTATCGACTTGAGTGACTTGGCGGTAAACTTTACTTTCTTCGGAATCAGTTCTTCCTTATGGTTGGTATAGACGCCATTGGACATCTTGCCGTTGAGCAGAATCAACAGGCGGTCAACCAATTTATCCTTGAGTTCTTCAATTTCGTAACGATATTCTTCTTCGGGTTTGGCCAACAACTCTTTCTCCTTGGCGCGAGTCTTGCGATCGCGGATAATGCGTGAGAAGAGTTTCTTGTCGATGACGACACCACGAACCGAAGGAGGTACTTTGAGTGACGCATCCTTCACATCGCCGGCCTTTTCGCCGAAAATGGCGCGGAGCAACTTCTCTTCAGGAGAAGGATCGGACTCGCCCTTAGGCGTAATCTTGCCAATAAGAATGTCACCTTCCTTGACTTCGGCACCAATACGAATGATACCATTCTCGTCAAGATCCTTGGTAGCGTCACCGCTTACATTGGGAATATCACGGGTGAGTTCCTCAACGCCACGTTTGGTTTCACGCACTTCAAGTGTAAATTCTTCAACATGGACTGAGGTGAAAATATCTTCGCGTACGACGCGCTCAGAAATCACGACAGCATCCTCGAAATTGTATCCCTTCCAAGGCATGAAAGCCACCTTCATGTTGCGACCCAAAGCAAGTTCGCCGCCCTGGGTTGCGAAACCTTCGCAAAGCACCTGACCCTTCTTAACCTTATCGCCCTTCTTGACGATAGGACGAAGGTTGATGGCCGTGCTGTGGTTGGTGCGCTGATATTTGGTAAGGCGATACTCTTTGATATCTTCGTCGAAACTTACGAGGCGCTCTTTTTCGCTTCTATTATGACGGATGACAATCTTAGTGGAATCAACATATTCCACAACACCGTCAGCCTGCGCATTGAGCAACACGCGGGAATCCTCGGCCACAGACTTCTCAATGCCAGTTCCCACCAAAGGAATTTCGGGGTTCAGCAACGGAACAGCCTGACGCATCATGTTGGATCCCATCAAGGCACGGTTAGCATCATCATGCTCCAAGAACGGAATCAAGGATGCGGCAATAGACGCGATCTGGTTGGACGCGATATCGATAAGGTCAACCTCATCGGGGCTGACAATAGGAAAGTCGGCCTGACGACGAGCCTTGACGCGATTGCTGGTAATATGGCCTTCCTCGTCCTGAGGAGTGGTAGCCTGGGCTACAGTCTTGTTCTCCTCAGCCTCTGCGGAAAGGTAAACAGGGTCTTCTTCCAGAACAACTCTGCCATCAACTACACGCTGATAGGGAGTCTCGATGAAACCGAGGTCGTTGATCTTTGCATATACGCAGAGAGATGAAATCAAACCGATGTTAGGACCTTCAGGGGTCTCGATGGTACAAAGACGACCATAATGCGTGTAGTGTACGTCACGGACCTCGAAACCAGCACGCTCACGAGACAGACCGCCAGGACCCAAAGCGGAAATACGACGCTTGTGCGTGATTTCAGCCAACGGGTTGGTCTGGTCCATGAACTGGCTCAACTGGTTGGTTCCAAAGAAAGAGTTGATGACAGACGAAAGGGTCTTAGCGTTGATAAGGTCTGTAGGAGTAAACGACTCATTGTCGCGCACATTCATACGTTCACGAATAGTGCGGGACATACGGGCAAGACCTACGCCAAATTGATTGTAAAGCTGCTCGCCAACTGTACGGATACGACGGTTGCTCAAGTGGTCGATATCATCAACCTCAGCCTTTTGGTTAATCAACTCAATCAAATACTTGATGATAGAAGTGATGTCTTCCTTGGTGAGCACGCGCGTCTCAGTAGGAACTTTAAGGTTGAGCTTGGTGTTGATTCTGTAACGACCTACATCACCCAAATCATAACGTTTGTCAGAGAAGAAAAGTTTCTCGATACTGCTACGGGCAGTTTCTTCGTCTGGCGGTTCGGCATTACGCAACTGACGATAGATATATTCAGCAGCCTCCTTGGCATTATTGGCTGTATCTTTCTTCAGTGTATTGTAGATGACGGAATAATCAATACCGTCCTTATCTTCTGTCTTGATAAGGATGGTCTTTATGTCAAGTTCAAGAATTTTCTCAATATCTTCTTCGGTAAGTTCAACGTCACGTTCGAGAATGACCTCGGTACGTTCCATAGAAACGACTTCGCCGGTATCTTCGTCGACGAAATCCTCAATGCTGGTGTCAACGACACGTGCGGCAAGACGCTTACCGATAACCTTTTTCAAATTGGCCTTGGTCACCTTAACCTCTTCAGCAAGGTCGAAGATGTCCAGGATATCTTTATCGGACTCAAAACCGATAGCACGCAACAACGTAGTGATAGGAAGTTTCTTCTTTCTATCGATGTAAGCGTACATCACGTTGTTGATATCTGTGGTGAATTCCATCCAAGAGCCCTTGAAGGGAATGATACGAGCCGAATAAAGCTGCGTACCATTGGAGTGGAACTGCGTACCGAAGAACACTCCCGGAGAACGGTGCAACTGAGAGACGACAACGCGCTCGGCACCATTGATCACGAAAGTACCTTTGGGGGTCATATAAGGGATCATGCCCAAATATACCGACTGTTCAACGGCTTTGAAATCCTCGTTTTCAGGATCATTGCACGAGAGCTTGAGTTTGGCCTTCAAAGGAACACTATAGGTAAGACCACGCTCGATACACTCTTCGATAGAATAACGAGGAGGATCAATATAATAATCCAAAAATTCCAAAGTAAAATTACTTCGGGCGTCAGAAATAGGGAAATTTTCCTTGAAAACCTTATAAAGGCCTTCTTCGAGACGATTGTCAGGATTCGTCTCGATTTGAAAGAAGTCTTGGAACGACTTCAACTGAATGTCAAGGAAATCAGGGTAGTTGAATTTGCGTACGGAAGCGAAATTCACTACTTTGGGTTGTTGCTTTGCCAAGGGACTTAATAATTAAAATTAACAATTAAGAGAGGAGTTGAAAAGGAGTGTAGTCCGCGTAGAACACAGAAGTGAGATCAATTATGACAGCGGATTGAGAAACTGGACATCACTGTCATAGCAACAAGGAATAGGCACTCCGGATAGTCCGGAGGCCCTATTCCTCATAGAAATCAAATAGTAGAAGAACTATTTAACCTCAACTTCGGCACCAGCTTCTTCGAGAGCCTTCTTGAGAGCCTCAGCTTCGTCCTTAGAAACGCCTTCCTTAACGGTCTTGGGAGCGCCGTCAACGAGTTCCTTGGATTCTTTCAAACCCAGGCTTGCGAGATCCTTAACAGCCTTTACAACACCAAGTTTCTTGGTTGCATCGGGCACACCCTTAAGGATAACATCGAAAGAAGTTTTTTCTTCAGCTGCTGCTGCGCCACCAGCTGCGGGAGCTGCTGCTACTGCGACTGCTGCTGCTGCGGGTTCAATACCGTACTCTTCCTTAAGAACGTCAGCGAGTTCTTTTACTTCTTTTACTGTCAAATTAACAAGTTCTTCAGCGATAGCTTTAATATCTGCCATGATCGTATTGGTTTTAAATGTTTTACAAATAATTTTTTATGCGACCCTTAGGGAGGTCAACCCATAATTTAGACTTATTCAGCCTTTTCCTCTAATGTCTTCAAAACACCAGTGATAGTGTTGCCTGCGGACTGGAGCTGAGAAATAACGTTCTTTGCAGGGGACTGGAGAAGTGCGACAACGTCGGCGATGAGTTCGTTCTTGGACTTGATGTTGACAAGAGCGTCGAGATTTTCTGCACCGATATAGAAGCATTCTTCAACATAAGCACCTTTGAGAACAGGTTTCTGAGCGCCTTTTTCGTTTGCGCGAAAATCCTTGATCAGTTTTGCAGGAGCATTGTTGATGTTGGAAAGCATTATGGAAGTTTCACCCTTGATCACCGGGAAAAGCGGAGAATAATCCATGCCGGATTTCTCCATGGCCTTGATGAGAAGAGTGTTCTTGACTACTTCCAACTTAACCTCTTTGCGGAAAGCTGCACGACGGAGTTTGCTTGTGAGGACAGAGTCCAAACCTCCAATGTCAGCGATGTAGAGATGAGGATAAGCCTTAATCTCTTCGCACAAAGAATCAATAAGCTGGTCTTTTTGTTCTTTTCTCATAATGTTTTACTGATTTGTAGGTTCGAAGATTCAAATCTTCTAAACTTGAATTGTTACAACGAAGCGGCTTTAGTGTCAACTCTTACGCCAGGGCTCATGGTGCTGCTAACAGCGATGCTCTTAACGTAAGTACCCTTTGCTGCAGAGGGTTTCAGTTTCATGATCATCTGGAGCACCTCACGAGCGTTCTCGACGATTTTCTGATTGTCGAAAGAACACTTGGCTACAGCGGTGTGGATGATACCAAACTTGTCAACTTTGAAGTCAATTTTACCGGCCTTGGCTTCTTGAACAGCCTTGCCTACTTCCATAGTAACAGTGCCAGTTTTGGGGTTGGGCATCAATCCACGGGGACCGAGGATACGTCCAAGTGCACCCACTTTAGGCATAACGCTTGGCATGGTAATAATAACATCTACATCCGTCCAACCGCCTTTGATTTTGGTGATGTACTCATCGAGACCATAATAATCGGCTCCGGCTGCCTTAGCTTCTTCCTCCTTGTCGGGAGTACAGAGAACCAACACGCGAACGGTCTTGCCAGTGCCGTGAGGCAACGTTACGCTGCCGCGGACCATCTGGTTGGCCTTACGAGGGTCAACACCCAAACGTACGTCGATGTCGAAAGAGGCATCAAACTTGGTGAAGGTAATGTTCTTTACGATGTCAACAGCCTCTTCGAGAGAATAGACCTTTGACTTGTCGAACTTGGCTAAAGCTTCTTTTTGTTTCTTGGTTAATTTTGCCATGTTTGATTTGTTTTTGTGGTCACCGCGCTTTTATACGCTACCACTTTGATTACTTTTGATTGAATTTACTTCGTCAGGGGGTTCTCACCCGTAACAGTGATACCCATGCTGCGTGCAGTGCCAGCAACCATGCTCATAGCCGATTCAATAGTGAAGCAGTTGAGATCCGGCATTTTGGCTTCTGCAATCTGACGTACCTGTTCCCAAGTGATGGAAGCGACCTTATTGCGGTTAGGCTCAGCAGAACCCTTCTGGGCTTTGGAGACTTCCTTCAACTGAACGGCAACAGGAGGAGTTTTAACTACAAAATCAAAGGACTTGTCAGCGTAAACAGTGATGATGACAGGCACAATCTTGCCAGCCTGATCCTGGGTACGTGCATTGAACTGTTTGCAGAACTCCATGATGTTCACACCCTTTGCACCAAGAGCTGGTCCTACGGGAGGAGCGGGGTTTGCAGCACCGCCTTTGATCTGTAATTTAATCAATCCTGCGACTTCTTTTGCCATTTTGATTGTTAAATTAATGAGTTAAACAAATGTACTATTCTTTTTCCACCTGGTTGAAAGTGAGTTCAAGCGGAGTCTTGCGACCGAAGATCTTAACGGTGACCTTGAGTTTCTTCTTTTCATCGTTAACCTCTTCAATTACGCCAACAAAACTATTGAAAGGTCCATCAATGACTTTCACAGATTCGCCAGGGAGGAATTTCTCCAACGAATTGTCAGCACTTTCAAGCTGATCATCCATCTTTCCGAGGATACGATTGATTTCAGCAGGTCGCATGGCGATAGGCTTGCCCTCGCGTTCGCGCAGGAAGTCGAGCACATTAGGAACATTCTGGATAACTGGAATGACCTCGTCGAGAAGATTGGCTTCTATCAATACATAACCCGGGAAATAGTTGCGGTCCTTGACCACCTTTTTCCCATTACGGATAGAATAGACCTTCTCGGTGGGAATGAGCACCTGCGGTACGAGTTCCTGCCAACCACGCTTAGCGACTTCGCTTTCGATGTACTCTTTGGCTTTTTTCTCTTTGCCGCTGATAGCTCTAACGACATACCATTTTTTCGCTTGTTGCTCCATTTTGCAGTACTTAAAGAATAGTGAACTATACTTAAATCTAATCAGTTGCGGACACAAAACAAACCGTCAAGAAACGAATTGTCGTGACCTATGAACCAAAACCATTTCAAAGTCTCAATATAATTGGGAAGCAAGACTAAGAATGTGACAACACCTCAAGGATGCCGCCAGATGATTCAGATTAACCGATCAGTGAATAAAAGTATCCGAGAATACCTTTCCAGCCCATGCTTTGGACACCGAAAACCACGTCCATCGCAAAAACGATAAGGGCCAAGATAATAGCAGCTACTGCAACAACTACAGAACTGCTTTGTAACTCTTTGAATGTTGGCCACGACACTTTGTGCACAAGTTCGTCGTAGCTTGATCTCACATAATTACCGAATTTAGACATCTTTATTCGAGTTAGATAATGGGTTGTTAAACAAACTCCAGTAAAATTTGGCAGGGGCAGAGAGAATCGAACTCCCAACTACGGTTTTGGAGACCGTCATTATGCCATTTAACTATGCCCCTAAGAAGTCGCGCACAAGGCGCGACTTGAGGATAAGATGATTATTATTCAATAATCTTGGTAACCTGACCGGAACCAACGGTACGACCACCTTCACGGATAGCGAAACGGAGGTTCTCGTTCAAAGCGATGTCGTCAATCAAGTTGACATGGATGGTGAGGTTATCACCAGGCATTACCATCTCACGACCGTCGGGGAGAGAGATCTCACCGGTAACGTCAGTGGTACGGAAGTAGAACTGAGGACGATATTTGTTGTGGAAAGGAGTATGACGACCACCTTCTTCCTTCTTCAAGATGTAAACGGTAGCCTCGAACTCATGGTGAGGTTTGATGGAACCGGGAGCAGCGATAACCATACCACGACGGATCTGGTCTTTATCGATACCGCGGAGCAACAGACCTACGTTATCACCAGCTTCACCTTGATCAAGAAGTTTGCGGAACATCTCGACACCGGTAACGGTGCTCTTCAACTTCTCAGCGCCCATACCAATGATATCAACGGGGTCGCCAACGTGGATAGTACCAGTCTCAATACGGCCAGTTCCAACGGTACCACGACCAGTGATGGAGAAGACGTCCTCAACGGGCATCAAGAAAGGCTTGTCGCTAGCGCGGGTGGGCAGAGGAATCCAATTATCAACTGCATCCATCAAGTCTTCAACGTTCTTAACGCCGCTGGCTTCGCCATTCAAAGCTGCCAATGCGGAACCACGGATAACGGGGATATTGTCGCCATCGAAATCATAAGTGCTGAGGAGCTCACGGATTTCCATCTCAACGAGGTCGAGAAGTTCGGGGTCATCAACGAGGTCGCACTTGTTCATGAAAACAACGAGCTGAGGAACACCAACCTGACGAGCGAGCAAGATGTGCTCACGAGTCTGAGGCATAGGACCATCAGTAGCAGCTACAACGAGGATAGCACCATCCATCTGAGCAGCACCAGTAACCATGTTCTTAACGTAGTCAGCGTGGCCAGGGCAGTCAACGTGAGCGTAGTGACGATTAGCGGTCTGATACTCAACGTGAGCGGTGTTGATGGTGATACCACGTTCCTTCTCTTCAGGAGCAGAGTCGATAGAATCGAAAGATTTTACTTCAGAAAGACCTTTTTCAGCAAGTACCTTGGTGATAGCTGCGGTCAAAGTGGTCTTACCATGGTCAACGTGGCCGATAGTACCGATGTTGACATGCGGTTTGGAACGATCAAATTTTTCTTTTGCCATTTTAATACGTATTTAAATGATTATAAGAATTGATTTCACATATACAGAGGGCGAATCAAGACTCGTCCTCAATTTTTTTGCATAAAAAAAGAGCTACAGACCGGATTTGAACCGGTGACCTCATCCTTACCAAGGATGCGCTCTACCAGCTGAGCTACTGCAGCTT
>JAGHVO010000058.1 GCA_018064245.1 Candidatus Colimorpha pelethequi | reverse complement strand
GCATCGTCATCGGCCAGTTCTTTGCCATTATATACTCTCAAAGAAGCCCCGAAGGCCTCCTTGAATTGTTTCTTTAAGTTTTTGACCGACATGCGGCCGTTTATATTAAATTCAGCCATAGTAATATATGTGTTATAAACAGCGTCAGAAACATGTTTCTGATTCGTAAATCAAGCTAAAACTTGACATTGTTGGTTTTATGAAATATATGCGGCCTATCTTCTTTTCTTGGCTGCTTTTTCGCGTTCGCGTTCACGGGCAAGTTCTTCGCGGGCACGCTCGATTTCGCCTTTCAGATGATCAATGGCACGGTCGTGGCTGGCGGCATGGTCAATCTTGCTTTTGCGATAGCTTGCCTTTGTACTTGTACTGCTGGATCCCTTGATGAGGTCGGCATAGTGTTCGTTGTCTCTCTTCTTTGCTTCGCGCTCGCGAGCCACGTCGGCACGGAGGTCGATAAGTCTTTTTCTGTAGTATTCAACACTCATGATTGTAAATTTTGAGGGGTTAATATAGAACCTGGCAGGGAGTCACCTCGCCTGCCAGATTGATTTTTTGCTACGATTACTTGCCAGCAGCAGTGAGGGTGATGCTGTTGTCAGCCAAAGCGGAGTCGTCGGCATTTGCCACCTGGACCTTGATGCCGTAGAGTTCCTTCACCTTGTTTTCGAAATTGCCAACCTGCATGTTGCCTTTCACAGCCAATTCGCCGCCTTTGGCGTCTTTGGCACGGATAGAAGCGAGGGTTGCATCGTCATCGGCGAATTTTACTCCGTTGTACACGCGCAGAGTGCTGCCGAAAGCCTCTTTAAATTGTGTGCGAAGGGTCTTCACCTTCATGTTGCCGGTCATTTTAATTTCTGCCATAATAATTGAATTTTAAGTTAATAATAAGGTTTATTGAATGATTTTACTTTTACATATTTTTTCGATTTTCTCTTCCCAAACCTTGGTGTAGTCATTTGTTTCAGCCTAATTGTTCGTCAGCAATTTGTCGTTGAAACTTCTTAGTAGGCAAGGGTTAGTCTTCGAAGGAAAGTTCGAGTTCGGGTTCGCTTCTCACTAAGTCTGCAAGCAGCATCACCGCCATTGAGTCCTCGATGCCAAGAACCTCGGCGATGAAAAGAAGGTTGTCCACTTCCGAGCACGACAGTTTGTTGTCTGTAATGAGGATTTGCATTGCGGTTTCGAAGATGATTCCTATCTCCTCATCATCGACGTCGTTGGCAGCGTTGCGGAGGTATTCACATACATCGTCTTCGTCTAACTTCTGTATCTTGGATAACTGTTGTTCAACGGAGTCTTGAAATTGGACTAAGTCGAGTTCGAGGGATTCTGCAACCTCTTCCACAGCAATTTTTTCGGCCTCGTCGTACACTCCGTCGGCCCAAATGGAAGCAGCGGTAAAAGCCGCTATTGTATCTATGCTTGTTTTCATAATTATTTGAATAATCTTTTGATGCGGTTTTTCAAACTGTTTTTTTCTTTGCGGGCTTTTGCCATGCGAGCGCATATCTCTTTGCCCTCTTTGGTACGCTTGTCCACCGTACCATCGGCTTTCTTTTTTACTGTCGTTGTCATAGCGATGTGATTATATGGTTATTTTTTTGCTCTTAGTTTTCTTGCTTTGGCGGCGGCACGGCGTGCCTTGGCCATGCGTGTACAGATAGCCTTCCCTTCTTTGGTACGCTTGTCAATGGTTCCATCGGCTTTTTTCTTTACGTCCATAGCTGTAAATTTTATTGTTATGGAGTTCACCTACTTTGTTTCTCACTCACAAAAGGGTTAGAACTCCTTTGTCCCTCTTTGCGAGTGTACTCATGCCTCTTGTGATAGGTAATAATGATGCACCTTTCACAGCATCCCGAGTATTCACTACTGATGTTTTATTTGGAAAGCGTCTTCTTGTGTGCCTTTAATCTCTTGATTTCTTTTTTAATGCCTTCATCCGATCTTACTCCAACAATTTTGCCCAAACTAAAACCAACTAATTGTTTCTCTAATTCGCCAATCCTTACATCACATTCGTGTTTTGTGGAAGGAAGACCCAATACGCCATTTGTCAAACCGCTTAATAGACTCATAATGATAATGTTTTTGTGTCGTCCCTACTCTTTATAGGATTTTCGGGAATCTCCTTTTTGTATCGGTGTTTCTTGTTTTGAGTCGGTGATTATGCGAAAATAATTCCTTTGCCTTTCTTTGTGGCATTGTATTCGAGAAGAATCTGCTTGATTTTCCGGACGTCCTTCTTTGCCAAACAATAGGCTTTGGCAGTGCCTCCTGTGATGCGGATTTCAATGTCGGCACCGATAAGATGCTCGTCGATAATAATGCGGCGGATATAGCGAAAAGAATAGACTTCTTCATCTACTCCAATCAAGATAAGATTGCGCTTGCGGATGGTGATGGTTTCTTTATCCGTATCAACAATCACATGCCAAGGGGTGGCTGCGTTGATCATTTTCCCATTGGCTGCCATGGCGGCTTCTGTAGAGGTGGCTTCAAACCGCATATTAACTATAATTTTTATTTTAGTTGTTATTCTATTTCACGTAAAACCATTCGGTTGTAATAGGCGTAATACTTATTGATGACTATAAATTTTATTTTTACAAAGGTAGAAATTAATTTCATTACATCTTTGGTCCATTTTAGGTCCATTTTACAAGTTGCTAATTTTCAATAGACCATAATTCCAAGGTGGCAGCTTGTTGACCTTGGACTGAATATGCGTCAAACTTGTTGTCGTAAGACGCTATCAAAATGTTCGTTTCCTTCGCTATTTTTCCTTACCCTTTCTGCCTTGAGTTCTCAGTATGACGTTCTAAACACATATAAAGAAAGCATAGAACTCTGTTGCTAAGTCCTACTAAAAACTCGGCATCGCCAAACGCCGTAACCTGAATAGAACGAAAGACCCATTAGTCCTATGCTATTCAATATGTAAACGCTTGGCTGCGAGAACATACGAAACAGCAAAAAGGCATCAGTATCTTGTCCGCAGGTTTTTAGGAAATTGGCGATTTCTGTTTTTCGGACTTACAAATGCTTTCACATCAGGGAACTACATACCTTTCGTAGTTTCCACCATGCAAATTTACGCATTTTTTTTGATACGGATGCCTAAAGGGTAAAAATATCTTTCTTACATATATCACCAGTCTATTATCAAATTGTTTATCAAATAAATAGGTTTTGATATATAGACAATGATCTTTATTATTAAGTGATAGGAGCTCACAAAATCACTATTTGTCAGTTACTTGCTTTTGTAAAAATTTGATTATGTGTTGCTTATGTCTAATTCTGGGTTCTTTGATCACTGTTCACCGCATCATCGGCTGTGGGTTGAGGCGTGCGTAGATGCTGTCGGCGCGATAGGCTTCCAACGATTGGGCTGGCACGAGGAAGAGGAATGACCTATTGGGTTTCTCGTCGGCGATTTCTTGGAAGGGGTCGTCAACGTAGTGAGGTGGCACTTCTGCACGGAAGATAAGGGTGTCAATTGCTTTTAGGCAATAGAAAGCATTAGCGCCAATATGGTTTACGGCAGGACCCAACTCAAGATAGTGGCATTTGTAGAGCATGCCCAACGACATACATCCCAACGTTTCCAAGCTGTCGGGCAAGATGAGTCGTTCGATGCCCGATCCAAAAAGTGCCGATTGGTCAAGAGAACGCAACGATTTGGGCAGGTGTAACGTACGCAAGTTATAGGTCTCGGCAAAACTGCCAAATCCGATGTGGTCAATGCCTTCTGCCACATAGATTTCCCGCAATTCGTACACATAGTTCAACAAATTGGGACACATCTCCTCGACAGTAGATTCGAAGATGGCTGTGTGAAGATGGGTGCATTGATGAAAACGGTTTTCGCCACTCTTGCATTCGGCTGATTTCAGGCGAGCTGAACGTACCACAAGCGTGGTGATTTTGTCGCAAAAATTGAAAACCATTTCGCCAATTGAATCCAGTCCGACGGGAAGTGTGATGGTGTCGGAAAGACTGGGACAATGGTAAAAAGCTTGATAGTCAATCAAGCGTAGATTCTCGGGGAAGACCACATGGGTAAGGCTGTCGCTATGGGCAAAGGCTTCGGGGGCTATTTCGGTTAGTGGGAATTTGAGGCCGAAATGTCGAATGGTCTCGGGCAGCACCAATCTCCCCGAGACTTTCTCGGCGCCTACTATTATGGCTTTGGAATCTTTGATTTTGCAGCGTAGCACGATATCGGAGCTGATGGGATAGGAAAACTCCTCGGAATTGAGGTGCTTCAGCGTGTGGATGGAAATGGCTATAAAAAGGATTAGCAACAGCAATAGGGCATATTTGATCCAGCGGCGAAAGCCAAACATGGCGGAACGAACCGCTTCGGCATTGGGATAGCGGGCGTCGCGGTTGTGGCGGCAGCAACGACGTTTGACAGCGTGATAGCGACGGGGGAAAACTTGCTGTAGCACGCGTCCGAAGTTGTAGATATCTGAACGGCAGTCGAGTGGGGATCCCTCGATTTGTTCGGGGGAGGCATAGGCAAGCGTATAGGATGGTTGCTTCAAAGCCAAGTACTGGTCGGAATCGGAGCATCCAAAATCAATGATACGGATATTGTTGCCGTTGTGCGTGACGAGAATGTTGGAGGGCTTGAGGTCTCTGTGTACCACTTGCAACGAATGGTAGTATGCCATTGCGTCAAGCATTTGTCTTATTGCCCGCTGCCTCATTTTTATTGAGGGATTCTCTTGCAGGAATTTATCCAACGGGCGACCGTCAACATACTCCATCACAATGCAGGGACCAATCTGTGGTATCTCTTCGAAACTGTAAATACGTGCGATGTTGGGGTGGGAGAGCGTCAGGGCAATCTCGAACTCTTTTTGCAACAAGGCCACGTACTGCGATTGCGTTAGGTATTCTGGCTTTAAGCCTTTGAGTAAAAATTGCTTGCCATAGCGTTCGGCGCGTATGAGTCGGTTGAAGCCTGACGATGGTATTTCGTCTAATAGCTCATAGTTTCTATCAAGCGAATAGTGACCTTCGTCTATGCCGTCAATGCAACTGGAAGTAGTATTATTGTTGTCATTGTTCATGTTGCAAAAATAACAAAAAAACATAAAATCAGGTCAACCAAAAAGTATTTGAACCAAATATGGACCTATAAATAGGATGAAAATTATCAATTTATTATTATATTTGCAACGAAGAAAAATGTTGTTCCATGAACGATTATAGTCAGAATATCACGATCTTGCGGAGTCTTGTAGAAAAGGTTGCCGGACATAAGATGCAGACTTCAAACGATTTCATTTATCTCTGTGGATCCATACAGGGAAGATTGAATATTACTTTGGGAGTGTCAACTTTGAAGCGCATCTGGGGCTATGTGGATGGAGTATGCAAACCCAGAAACTCGACCTTAGACATTTTGTCGCAATATGTTGGTTATGCTGACTGGGAAACTTTCGTGTGTGACTTTTGTGGAAGTGAAGAGGCTCGTTCAAGTCAGGTTTTATGGTCGAAGTCAATCAAATCCATCGACATCCCTGAAGGTGCGGAATTTGAGATCACCTGGAATCCGGGTCGTCGATTGCTGCTCCGTCATTTGGACAAGGACCGGTTTCTTGTTCTTGAGTCTGAAAAGTCAAAAATCAAGGTCGGTGACAAGTTCCATTGCGATCGTTTCATCCTTTTGCAGCCACTCAACCTTTTCAACTTGGAGCGTGAAGGCTACGACCCTTGCGATTTTATCGTCGGTAACAAAGGCGGCCTGATGACCATCAGCCTTCTCGATTCACATTGAGTTTAGTAATGTTTATAAATAAGTTGGGACACTTTCCGTCAAGGTCAACGCCAAGGTTAACGTTAAGGTCAAGGTCAACGTCAAGGTTATTATTTTTTTAATGTCACTAAATATTTTGAGATCAGGGGTATGTTCTCCATCTTATCCTGATTGACATATCCCCGCATGGAGATACGCAACCCTTTCAGTTGATCTATGATTTTTTTTTGTACATGGTGCTTGTACTTTAATGTGCACTTTTTCAACGATATAAATCGCAAAATGTACACTTTTTCGATGATTCAAATTACAAAAACAAACACTTTTTCGAGGATTCAATAAAATTTCAACGGTTTTTCCGTATTGTTTGGTGCCGCTATAGTAATCTATGGAGATAGATTTCAGACCCAAATGCAATTACTTTTGCAATAGATTTTTTGCATTATTTCCACGTCTGCAAAAGTGATTTTTGTTGTAATATTCACTTTTCAAAAGTGAATATTGGGGGAATCGAATTATATAAGCAATTCAAATTTCGTAAGTTGCAAAAAGCTCTGTAGGAGCGATATATCATAGTACAAGGCGTAAGCCCTGTGTGAAAAGTCGTTTCGTCAAAAGAGTGCCGTAGGTACGACATAACTTAGAAACTGTTTTGAATTGTTTCGAGATCTTTTGATAGCTAATTTTGAGGTTTATTTTGTCAAAAAAATATTGAAATGTAAATAATTTTGAGCCTACTTAAAGATTATCGGTGCATTTTTCATTTATGGCCCCCTGCTGGGTGAGAAGGCTCCCATTGGGTGGAAAATCCGGTTCAGTGGGTGTCATCTTTTGAAAAAGATTACTGATAATCATACAACTATACACACCGTCTGTCGTCCGGAGAGGTTTATGCACCCAATGGGAACAAGGTGGGGAGAATGTTCCAAATCTGAGACCTGCTTTTTCTCAACTGAGACCAACTTTTTCTTTCGTATATTATTGTTTAACTAATAATTGTAAAGAAAATGACAATCAACTTCGTTTGTAGGAAAGGAAAGTCCAGTGCAAGGGACGGTCTGTCCCCCCTAGAACTCTATGTTATCATCAACGGAAAAAGACGGTTCATCAGTCTCAATCGGAAAATCGACCCAAAAACATTCAACAATAAGAAACAGGTGGTCAAGGGAGACGACCAGGTGAACGAATTGAAGTGCCAATCAAATGGGTGAATAACGTCATGCTACAGACGTACCCATTGATGATACCCTTCAACGCCCATAACCACTATCCTTCCCCCTATTCCTCAGTAATAATTGTATTAAAACATTGAAAAATAGAATGATTTCTGAATATATTCTCAGTGTTGGCTGGAACATAGATAACGACTTGCGATTTGTCGATACCATCGAATGTACAATGACCCACAATTGAAACTTCATTGATGTGTTTTATTCTGCAGTGTATTTCCTGGAGGCAGGTGCAACCACGGAAGGCATTTTCATATATCTTCGTTACGCTATCTGGAATTTTGATACTCATGAGGCCCCGACAACAGGAGAAGGCACTTTTTCCTATCATCGTCACACTATCGGGAATTTCGATGCTCGTGAGGCCTGTGCAACGATAGAAGACACGTCCTTCTATCATCGTCACGTTATTAGGAATATTGATACTCTTGAGACCGCTGCAACCTTCGAAGGCTCCAACTCCTATCTTTGTCACGCTGTCGGGGATTTCTATGCTCTTGAGCCCAATACAACCATAGAAGGACTCTTCTCCTATGTTCGTTACGCTGTCAGGGATTTCGATGCTCGTGAGGCCAGTGCAACGATAGAAGATACATCCTCCTATCATCGTCACGCTATTTGGGATATTGATGCTCGTGAGGCCTGTGCAACCTTCGAAGGCACATTTTCCTATGTTTGTTACGCTGTTGGGGATTTCTATGCTCGTGAGGCCAGTGCAACGATAGAAGACACGTCCTTCTATCATCGTCACGTTATTAGGGATATTGATACTCTTGAGACCGCTGCAACCTTCGAAGGCTCCAACTCCTATCTTTGTCACGCTGTTGGGGATTTCGATGTTCGTGAGGCCAGTGCAACCTTCGAAGGATCCGCCTCCTATCTCCGTCACGTTGTCGGGAATCTCGAAGCTTGTGAGGCCGTAGCAACGAAAGAAGGCACCGTCGCCTATCTTCATTACACTGTCGGGGATTTCGATGCTCGTGAGGCTGGTGCAACCTTTGAAGGATCCGCCTCCTATCTCTGTCACGTTGTCGGAAATTTTGATGTTTTTGAGGCCGGTGCAACCTTCGAAGGCACATTTTCCTATGTTTGTTACGCTGTTGGGGATTTCGATGCTCGTGAGGCCGGTGCAACCTTTGAATGCATAGTCTCCTAACTTAGTCACGTTGTCGGGAATTTTGATGCTTTTGAGACCGGTGCAACCTTCGAAGGCACAGGCTCCTATCTCCGTCACGCTGCTGGGGATTTTGATATGGCCTTGTACATTTTTATAACAGCTTTTGAGTACGGTTTCTACAATTATAAGTGCATTTTTAGTCACGCTTTTGGGGATTTTGATGTTCGCGAGGCTGGTGCAACCTTCGAAGGCATAGTCTCCTATCACCGTCACGCTGTTGGGAATTTCGATGTTCGTGAGACCAGTGCAACCTTCGAAGGCACATTTTCCAATCTTCGTTACGCTGTTGGGGATTTCTATGCTCATGAGGCTCGTGCAACCTTTGAAGGCATAGTCTCCTATCACCGTCACGCTGTCGGGGATTTTGATGCTTTTGAGACCGGTGCAATCATAGAAGGCACAGACTCCTATCTCCGTCACGCTGTCGGGGATTTCGATATGCCCTTTTACATTTTTATAACAGCTTTTGATTACGGTTCCTACAATTATAAGTGCATTTATCATAATAGGATTAAATATTTGAATTAAAACGAGGATTGTTTGAGGTTATTGCCTCTAGTGGTTTGTAAAGTCTAAATGTTTACTTTGTATTCTTATGCAAATTATTGTAATTCAAGCAAAATATAAATTAATTTTAGTCACTTTTTAGACTTTACAAACCACTAGAACTGATTATTTCTAATCGTTTCTGGATGAACCTTAACATATACGGATTCTGTTACTTTGGAAGTACTGTGTACGAGTATCTTGCTGACTGTCAAAATATCAACACCAGCATTCAGCAGAAGAGTTCCACAAGTGTGTCTAGCGAGATGAGAATGTAGGTTCTTTGTTATGTGGCAGATGTCTTGAATCTCTTTCAGATAGGAATTGTACTTTTGATTACTCAGCACGGGCAGTACATAATCATACTTTACCAGTATTTCTTTTGCTACGTCCATTAAAGGAATAAATGAAGGCACACCTGTTTTCATTCTTTCTTTTACGATCCATTCTTTACCGTCCGCTTCTACTTTAATATCCTCTCTTGTAAGTGTGCTCATATCGATAAAGGCCAGTCCAGTATAGCATTGGAAAACGAACAAGTCGCGCACGTTATTAAGCCTCTCAAACATAAATTCTTTATTACGTATAGTTCTTATTTCTTCCAATGTTAATGGCTGCGTTTCAACCTTGTTCTTATGGAAGTGATATGTAATAGGATTCTTGGTAATATAGCCCTCGCTGATAGCAAAGAATAGGATAGTCTTGAGCTTCCTCATATAACAGATTGCGGAATTGTTTGCCATTTTCTCTAACATATAAAGATATATGTTCTCTGTGTCGATTGTCGTAAAATCTCGAAGTGGTTTGTCAGACTTTAGCGCTTCCTTGCAATACCTTATGGTGCACTTGTATTTTACATAAACTGCTCTGGTGATTAATCCCTTCTCCTCCTTGGATTTCTGTCTGCTGATATATTCATCAAACAACCCGAAGATAGAAATGTCGTTTTCTATCATACCATTCCTAAAGGCAAAACAAAATGTATCTACATTGAATAGCATCTTAGCTTTCAACATCGCAGTTTCTACATCATAACATTTTGCCTTTATAGCCTCCAAGTATTCATTTAGGCTTTTATCCCCACGGAAGCTCTGTTTCTTTGCGTTAAATTTGTTAGCATTTGCCCTTCTGTCGAGGGTGATGTAACGACGTTTTCCTTCAATAGTGACGGATAGTTCCAATGGACTCAATCCGTCTCGGACACCTGCTTTGCTTGCCCGACAAATAAAATTCACAATCATAACAACTGTATTTAATTATTAAACAATAAATTACGTGTGAATTTCTCAGTCGCAAATTGCAAAATCTTCAGTTGCAAATTCTGACACCGAATAGTGCCATTATCCGCATTTTCGGGCGACACCGACAAAAAAGAGATGGTTGATAATCTACTGATATTCAACCATCTCAAAAATTGATCAGGAAATTTCCTGTCCTAAGGTGGAGCTGGAGGGAGTCGAACCCTCGTCCAAACAAGTAACAGATGTGCTTTCTACATGCTTATTCTGTGGTTGATTTTCGTGATGCCACCGGACGCAGACACCCAATGTCATCCTTAGTTCCTAAAAGTTCATCAAAGGGACGGAACCTACCTCTGACTATCCCATTCTCACGAGCACTTCCGAATCGCAGACCGATGGGCGGGGTCGGCGGGAAATGTCTTGTCCCTGCAACTGTTGCGGGGATTAAGATAACCTACTATACTTCGGTTATGCAGCAAGAGCGTAGTTATTTTCGCCTATTATTGTTCTGCATCGGTTTTCAAGGCTGCTGATGCGTGAGCCTGCATGCTTACATACCCATTATCCTTGCTGTCAAAACCGGTCAACCCCAGTCTTTGTGCTTAATAGCAGATATGCTACACAAAAAAAGCCCTCAACATGTGAGAGCTTCTTGTTGTGTTTGGCGGTCCGGACGAGACTCGAACTCGCGACCCCATGCGTGACAGGCATGTATTCTAACCAAACTGAACTACCGAACCGTTTTGCTTTGATTTAAAAGAACTCTCTTTTTTCTCAATTGCGTTTGCAAAGATACGACTTTTTTTCTGTTTGAATGAACTTTTTCGCAACTTTCTTGAAAATAATTTGCAAATAATTGATAATCAATTCAAATATTTTTCGTATTTTTGCATTCTAAATCTACTGATTATGCAAATAAAGAATATAATTTTCGACCTTGGAGGCGTAATTTACGATATTCGCTACGAAAATCTTTCCGATTCCATCAAAAAGTACGGAGTATCAGATCTTTCTGGATTTTATACCAAGAATTTCCAGACCCACGAAATGGACCTTTTCGAGAAAGGTTTGCTTTCGGCTGCCGAGTATCGCGACTATTTGAGAAAGGTTTCTGGCCTGCAACTTTCGGATGCTGAGATTGACGATGTGGTCAATGCGGTGTTGTTGGATGTCCCAAAGGAGCGTGTGGCGCTGCTTTTGGCGCTGCGACACAAATATCGCCTGTTCCTGTTCAGCAATACAAATGAAATCAACTATAACTGTTTTACCGAGCGATTGCAAAAGAAGTTCGGTTTCGACATTTTCAAGGAATGTTTCGACCATTGCTATTTTTCGCAACTGATGCACGAAAGAAAGCCCGAAAAGGCAGGGTTTGACATCATTCTCAAAGAACAGCATTTGAATCCCGAAGAGACGTTGTTTATTGACGATATTCTTGCCAATGTGGAAGGGGCTCGTAAGGCTGGAGTGAAGGGCCATCACCTTTCAGAAGGCTCCATCTTGGATCTCTTTGATGAAGGTTTCAACCTTAAAATAGAACAATAGGATTGGTATTTCCCCAATATTAGCCCCGATAGTATTTTGTTACTGTCGGGGTTTGTTTTTGCTTCTAGTAAGTCAAAAACAAAAAAGCCGACTCAAACGAGTCGGCTTTCTATTGCTTTTTGCTATATTACATAGCATTTACCTGCTTCATCAATTTTGATTTGAGGTTGGAAGCCTTGTTCTTGTGAATTACAGAACGCTTAGCAAGCTTGTCGATGATGGAAAGCATCTTGGGAAGTTTCTCGGTTGCGACAGCCTTGTCTTCCAAAGCTCTGAAATCACGAAGTGCATTACGCATGGTCTTGGCGTAGTAGCGATTCTCAACTCTTCTTTTTTCGCAGGAGCGAATTCTTTTTTTTGCTGACTTGTGATGTGCCATAGTTTTAATCGTGTTTTTTTGTACTCGGTGCGGGATTCGAACCCGCGATTTTGAGAATGAAAATCTCACGTCCTGGGCCAGCTAGACGAACCGAGCATCTGCCTTCAAAAGCGGTTGCAAAAGTACAAACATTTTTTGACTCGGCAAAATTTTTTTTAAGGCAATTTTGAATAATTACCTTTCTATTATTCCGTATCTGCTTGAAAACGAAATCCTAAGCGCTTTCCTGTAACCAACGATTTTTTATCAAAATTGCTCCTCATTTCACCCACTGAAACCAGTTTAACCTCGTCGTATGGGGGGGTCAAAAGGTCAAAATTGGTGGTGTATTCGATAGCGGATTCAACGATTCCTTGCACTGTTTCGGGGTTGATGATTGAGGTGTTGAAATTGTTGTAAAGCATGCCGAGTTCTCTTTTCCCTTCTATGAAATAGTGCTTTTCGTTGTTTACAAAAACACGTCCAATCATATATCCCAAGTCGTTTTCTCTTTGATAGAGGAATGAGTCGGCCAGGAAATTATATATATGTATTACGCCGCAGTAGGATCTGTTGGGATTCTCCCTGATGTAGGGCGATTTCATAACTTCGTGATTTCTTGAGAATTCAAACACGTTTGTATGCATCATGAATATGAGTACGTCGCCAGCGAATTTGACTTCAAACTCAAAATCGCCGCGGTCGGTAAACTCAAATCTTATTTTGTTTTCCTGTTGCTCGTTGGCTTTTTGAAACTGGGATATGATTTCGCGCGTGGTAGTGCGGAAAAGGTCGAAAGTCTCCTTGGTGGCTTGATAGACTTCTTGTTTCAGCAACCCTTTGTTAAATACCAATTCTTTGAGGTTTTCTTTTAATTCCATGACTTTTAATCGCTTTGACTATGTTATTGTTGTATTTTTACGGCATTGTGACGACGCAGTTCAAAATCGCGTCCTAGGTATTTCTCCCTTACGTCGGGGTCTGCGGCCATCTCTTCGGGGGTGCCGTGGTGAAGCACGGAGCCTTCATATAATAGGTATGCCCTGTCGGTGATGCTCAGCGTCTCGTGCACGTTGTGGTCGGTTATCAAGATTCCGATGTTGCGGTTTTTCAAGTGCGCTACAATGTCTTGGATATCTTGTACGGCAATTGGGTCCACGCCTGCGAATGGCTCGTCGAGCAATAAAAAAAATGGGTCTGTCGCCAATGCGCGCGCAATCTCTGTGCGGCGGCGTTCGCCGCCCGAGAGCTGGATGCCTTTGCTTTTGCGGATCTTCTGTAATCCAAACTCGTCTAGCAGCGATTCGAGTTTCTCGATGCGTTGCTCTTTGTTGAGGTTTTTGCGAAATTCAAGTACCGACATGATGTTGTTTTCCACCGACATTTGGCGAAACACCGAGGCTTCTTGCGCCAGGTATCCCACGCCGAGTTGGGCTCGTTGGTACATGGGCATGGAGGTGATGTCTTTGTCGTCTAGGAATACCCGTCCTTCGTTGGGATTGATGATGCCTACTATCATATAGAATGTAGTGGTCTTGCCTGCTCCGTTAGGACCGAGCAATCCTACAATCTCTCCTTGTCGTACCGATACCGACACGTTCTTGACCACTGTGCGGCTGCGATATTTTTTGACTACTTTTTCTGTTCTTAATTCCATGTATGAAATGTGTTATCCTTGTGGCGCAGAAACTTCTTGTTTATATAATTCCTTCTCTCAGAATGTCGTGCAGATGGAGCACACCCAAATAACGCTGGTCGTCGTCCACTACGATAAGTTGCGTGATGGATTTTGATCGCATTAGGTTTAAGGCGTTCACCGCGTATTCTGTGTCGAGAATCATCTTGGGAGTCTTGGTCATGATGTCGGCAGCGGTGAGGGTCTCGTAGGAGGAATGTTCTTTCATCATTCGTCTTAGGTCTCCGTCGGTGACGATGCCTGCAATCCGTTCTTTTGCTCCGTCGGTGTCGATCACAACGGTGCAGCCCAGACGTTTGGAGGTCATTTCCAAGATGGTGTCTCGCAGGGATGTGTTGCTGCTCACAAAAGGTCGCTCGTTTTGCTTATATAGATCCGCCACACGCATGTAGAGTTGCTTGCCTAGCGCGCCGCCAGGATGGAATCGTGCAAAGTCCCTCGCCGTGAAATTGCGGCATTCGATAAGTGCCACCGCCAAGGCGTCCCCCATCACGAGTTGCGCGGTGGTGGATGATGTTGGGGCGAGATTGTTCGGACAGGCTTCGTGCGCCACAGTGGTGTTGAGGATGATGTCGGCTTCTTTTGCAAGGAAAGAATCCGTGTTTCCCACGATGGCAATCAAAGTGTTTCCGAAATTCTTCACCAAAGGAATCAGGACTTTGATTTCGGGAGTATTTCCGCTCTTGGAGATGCAGATTACGATGTCGTCTTTTTGGATGATTCCCAAGTCTCCATGTATGGCGTCGGCGGCGTGCATGAATATGGCGGGCGTCCCGGTCGAATTGAGCGTAGAGACGATTTTGGTCGCGATGTTGGCGCTTTTGCCGATACCGGTCACAATAACTCTTCCTTGCGTCGAAAATAGCGTTTCAACCGCTTTGTAAAAGTTGTTGTCAATGAAATTCTCCAGATTTTCAATTGCCTTTTTTTCTTCGTTAATTACCTGATGGGCAATGTTTAATATTTCTTCCTTGGTCTTCAATGCAAAAATAATTTTGTAGTGTTCTTTTTTTTTGCTATCTTTGAATTTGCAATTGCAAAGGTACGAAATTATATTCAAATGGGAATCGACCTCCGCGCTAAACTTAAAGAAATCTACGGCTTCGACAACTTTAAAGGTGATCAAGAAGCCATCATCCGCAGCGTTATGTCTGGCAATGACACTTTTGTCATTATGCCTACCGGCGGGGGCAAATCACTATGCTATCAGTTGCCCGCCATGCTGAAGCATGGAACTGCCATCGTGGTTTCTCCGTTGATCGCCTTGATGAAGAATCAAGTTGACGCTATCCGTTATAATTCCGGCAAGGATGTTGTGGCGCATTTCCTGAATTCCTCTCTTTCCAAGTTGCAGACTAAGGAAGTGAAGGACGATTTGCGCAAAGGCGAGACGAAACTGCTCTACATCGCCCCTGAAACCTTGTCCAAAGAGGATACTATTGATTTCTTGCAGCAGATCAACATCTCTTTCTTTGCAATTGACGAAGCGCATTGCATCTCCGAGTGGGGACACGACTTCCGGCCTGAGTATCGTCGTCTCCGCAGCGCTATCGACGCTGTTGATGATACGGTTCCTATCCTTACGCTTACGGCGTCGGCCACTCCTAAAGTGCAGCAAGACATTATCAAGAATTTGCACATGGAGGATGCTAAGTTGTTCGTTTCTTCCTTCAACCGCCCCAACCTTTACTATGAGGTGCGTCCGAAACCGGAAGACCCGATGCGGCTTCACAAGGAAATCATCAAATTCATCAAGGACAATCCCGGAAAGAGCGGCATTATCTATTGCCTTACCAGAAAAAAAGTCGAAGATCTTGCCGAATTGCTGAAAATAAATGGTATCAAGGCGCTCCCTTATCATGCAGGACTCGACTCGAAGGTGCGCACCGAGAACCAAGACAAATTTTTGATGGAGGAAGTCGACGTCATTGTCGCTACGATTGCCTTCGGAATGGGAATCGACAAGCCAGATGTGCGATTTGTCATTCATTACGATATCCCCAAAAGTCTTGAAGGCTATTATCAGGAAACGGGCCGCGCCGGCAGAGATGGTGGCGAGGGCAGATGCATCGCTTTCTATTCCGAACATGATGTGGAAAAACTCTATAAGTTCTTCACAGATAAAAATATAACAGAACAGGAAATGGCCAACCAGTTGGTGCAGGAAATGGTCAACTATGCGGAATCGTCAGCTTGTAGGCGCATGAATATCCTGAAATATTTTGGTGAAGACTACCCTGAGGAAAATTGTGGAAATTGTGACAATTGCCTTCATCCAAAACCAAAAATGGAAGCGAAGGACGAAATGGTCTATACGCTCGAGACAATCCTTGCCATGAAACAGGCCTTCAAGTCGAAGGAAGTGGTGGATGTTATTCTGGGTAGAGTGAATCCTCATACCAAAATCTATCGTCACGACCAGTTGGAGCAATTCGGGAAGGGCTTGGACCACGACGAATATTATTGGAAAGCTGTAATCCGTCAGGCTGTTTTCGATAAATTGCTATATAAGGAAATTGAGCAATACGGTGTCTTGAAACTGACTCCCGAAGGTAATAAATTCATCAAGTCTCCTTATAATATATATGTGACGTGCGATCACGATTATTCGGAGTCGGGCAATCAGGATGATGAAGACGACGCATCTTCGATGGGTGGCGGTTTTGGATCCGCTGCGGGAGATGAGGCGTTGTATGTCCAACTTAAAGGATTGCTCAAGACCATTGCGCAGAAGGAAAAACTCCCATTGTATGTGATCTTTGAGGAGAGGTCTTTGAAGGATATGACCATTCAATACCCGTGCAGTGTTGAGGAACTGAGCCATTGTACAGGAGTGGGCATCAACAAGGCGCAGAAATACGGCGCTCCTTTTATCGACCTTATCAAGAAATATGTTGAGGAAAACGAGATTGAGCGTCCTCAGGATATTGTGGTGCGCAGTGCCGTAAACAAGTCGGGCCGCAAGGTGTACATCATCCAGGCAATCGATAGGAAGATGTCCTTGGAAGACATCGCCCGCGGCAAGAACCTTACCATGGACGAATTGCTGACGGAGATTGAGCACATCATCTCTTCAGGTCTCAAACTCAACATCGACTACTATATCAACGAGAACATCGAAGAGGATCATCAGGAAGAGCTGCTTGAATATTGGCGTGACTCAGAGAGTGATACGCTTGAGGATGCCTATGCTGAGTTTGCCGACGATCCAGACTACACCGAAGAGGAAATACGTCTGATGCGCATCAAGTTCTTGGTGGATTTTGGTCATTGATTCTTTAGTCCTGCTTTGCGTTAGATGTTATTAGGTCTTCCCTGAAAACGGGTTGCACTTTCTCTTTGCGTGGATTCGTGCCGAAATTTTGCGCGTCTAGCAAGTGTGTCGTCCTTGTTTTTTGCCTTGTTTTCTTATTTCACACTTTATGCAGAATGTCGGTTGATAACTTGTCAAACCGACGTTCTTTTTTTGAAGTTTTTATTTTTGTAATATATTGAAATATAATTCGCACAAAACATTTTATGATTTTTTAACTTTTCCTATATTCGGATGATGATAAGTATTCAAAAAAATGTTTGTACCTTTGCATTCCATTTAGTGGGCATATTGTGTCCGTGGAAAAGACTGAAATATTAATAATTACAATAAATTACAAATCAAAAAATGCCAACAATTCAACAATTAGTTCGCAAAGGACGTCAGCAAATGGAGTACAAAAGTAAATCTCCCGCTTTGGACAGCTGCCCTCAGCGTCGTGGCGTCTGTACCCGTGTTTACACCACAACTCCTAAAAAACCTAACTCGGCAATGCGTAAAGTTGCCCGTGTACGTTTGACCAACCAGAAGGAAGTTAATGCTTACATCCCCGGTGAAGGCCACAACTTGCAAGAGCATAGCATCGTTATGATCCGTGGCGGTCGTGTAAAGGACCTCCCCGGTGTTCGTTATCATATCATCCGCGGTGCTTTGGATACGTCAGGTGTTGACGGTCGTCGTCAGCGTCGTTCCAAATACGGTGCAAAGCGTCCAAAACAGGCTGCTAAATAAATTAGTTACAAATTGAAATTATATTACTGCTTGTAATTATAATTAAAGAATAAAGAGAAATGAGAAAAGCAAAACCTAAGAAAAGAATAATCCTCCCGGATCCCAAATTTAACGACGTAATGGTTACCAAGTTCGTCAACAACTTGATGCTGGGTGGCAAAAAGACTATTGCTTACAAGATTTTCTACGAGGCTATCGATGTTGTCGCCGACCGCACCAAGGAAGATGGTCTTGAAGTTTGGAAGAAAGCTTTGGCAAACATCACTCCTTCTGTTGAGGTAAAGAGCCGTCGTATCGGTGGTGCTACCTTCCAGGTTCCTACCGAAATCCGTCCCGAAAGAAAACAGTCCATCGGCATGAAGAACCTCATCCTCTTCTCCCGCAAGCGCAGTGAAAAGACCATGGCTCTCAAGCTCGCCGCTGAGATCCAGGCCGCTTACAAAGAAGAAGGTGCCGCCTTCAAACGTAAGGAGGATATCCACCGTATGGCTGACGCTAACAAGGCCTTCTCGCATTTTAGATTCTAAATTGTATAAGATAAGTCAATGTCCGATCTTAAATACACCCGCAATATAGGCATTATGGCCCACATCGACGCCGGCAAGACGACGACGACAGAGCGCATTTTGTTCTATACTGGCAAGAATTATAAATTGGGTGAAACCCACGAAGGTTCCGCTACTATGGACTGGATGGTCCAAGAACAGGAGCGCGGAATCACTATTACATCTGCCGCCACTACCGTGTATTGGGATTGGAACGGGAATCACTACAAATACAATATCATCGACACTCCGGGCCACGTGGATTTCACCGTCGAGGTGGAACGCTCGTTGCGAGTGTTGGATGGTGCCATCGCTATCTTCTGCGCCGTTGGCGGTGTCGAACCTCAGTCCGAGACCGTTTGGCGTCAGGCCGATAAGTACGGAGTGCCTCGCATAGCCTTCATCAACAAGATGGACCGTGCTGGCGCCGATTTCTTCTCTGTCGTCGGTCAGATCAAGGAACGCTTGGGTGCCAATCCAATCCCCATCGAGATTCCTATCGGCCAGGAAGACCTCTACAAGGGTGTTGTGAATTTGATTTCCAACAAGGCCCTTATTTGGGACGAGGAATCCAATGGTTCCAAGTTCTACGAGGTTCCTATGCCCGAAGACTTGAAGGATATTGTAGCTGAATACCGTCAGAAACTTATCGAAGGCGTTGCTGAAGAAAACGACGCTTTGCTGGAGAAATTTTTCGACAATCCCGACTCCATTACTGAGGAAGAGATTATTGCAGAAATCCGCAAGGCTACTTTGGCGATGAAGATCGTTCCCGTGATGTGTGGCTCCGCTTTCAAGAACAAAGGTGTTCAGTCTTTGTTGGATGCCGTGGCGGCTTTCCTTCCCGCTCCTTCCGATTTGAAAGCAATCGAAGGTGTAAATCCTAAGAGCGAGAAACTTGAGTCGCGCGCTATCGATGTCAAGGCTCCGTTCTCTGCCATAGCATTCAAGATCGCTACCGATCCTTATGTGGGTCGCCTGTGCTTCTTCCGCGTTTATAGCGGTTCTTTGGAATCCGGTTCCTATGTCTACAATGCCAATACGGGCCGCAAGGAACGTATTTCGCGCATTATGCAGATGCATTCGAACAAGCAGAATCCTTTGGACAAAATTGAAGCTGGAGATATCGGAGCGGCTGTTGGTTTCAAGGAAATCAAGACTGGAAATACTCTTTGTGATGAGAAAAATCCTATTATTCTGGAGTCAATGAAGTTCCCCGACCCTGTTATCAGTATCGCTGTGGAGCCTTTGACCCAGGCTGAGATGGACAAGCTCACCAACGCTTTGGCAAAACTCGCCGAAGAGGATCCTACTTTCCAGTTCAAAACCGACGAAGTCTCCGGTCAGACCATTATCAGTGGTATGGGTGAACTTCATCTCGACATTATCATTGACCGCTTGCGTCGTGAGTTCAATGTGGAAGTCAACCAAGGCCGTCCAGAAGTTGCCTATAAAGAGGCGATTACCACTACGGTCCGTCATCACGAAATCTACAAGAAACAGACTGGCGGCAAGGGTAAGTTCGCAGACATTCTGTTTGAGATTGGCCCTGCCGATGAAGGTGTTGTCGGTCTTCAATTCGTCAATGAAGTCAAGGGTGGAAACATTCCTAAGGAATACTTCCCCGCAATTGAAAAGGGTTTCAAAGAGGCAATGCAGAACGGTGTTCTTGCAGGCTATCCTATGGACAGCATGAAGGTTACCGTATTGGATGGCTCTTTCCACCCTGTCGATTCCGACTCTCTTTCCTTCGAGGTGTGCGCCAAGATCGGCTACAAGGCTGCTTGCCGCAAGGCGGCTCCTGTACTGCTTGAGCCTATCATGAAACTTGAAGTGCTTACTCCCGACACCTATGTGGGTGATGTCACTGGCGACTTGAATCGTCGAAGAGGCATGCTTGAGAACATTTCGGCCAAAGTCGGCGTACAGGCAGTCCACGCAAAGGTTCCTCTGGAAAGAATGTTTGGCTATGTAACCTCGTTACGTACTATCACCTCTGGTAGGGCAAACTCCACGATGGAATTCTCCCATTATGCAGAAGTATCGAAAGACCAGCAAGAAGCAATTTTAAAAAGCAAATTTAATTATTAATCAATAATACTATTAACCGTGAGTCAAAGAATTAGAATCAAATTGAAATCTTACGACCACAATTTGGTGGACAAATCCGCTGAAAAGATCGTTAAGACCGTCAAAATGACGGGGGCAGTTGTCACCGGACCTATCCCGCTGCCTACAAACAAAAAGATTTTTACTGTCAACCGTTCGACTTTTGTAAACAAAAAGTCTCGCGAACAGTTCGAACTCAGTTCCTACAAGCGTCTTATGGACATCGAAATCAACGATCGTACCAAGACCATTGATGCACTGATGAAACTCGAACTCCCCAGTGGCGTGGAAGTTGAAATTAAAGTCTGAAATTAAATCAGCCAATGTTGTTTGCAACGCCACTTGTTGCTTACAGGAAAGCTGAAGTGTGAAACAAATTAATCCATAAAAACAAAATGTCAGGATTATTAGGTAAAAAAATTGGTATGACCAGTCTTTTTGATGCCGACGGCAAGCAAATACCGTGCACAGTTATTGAAGCTGGTCCTTGTGTAGTTACACAAGTTAAAACTATCGAAAACGATGGTTACGAGGCTATTCAGTTGGCTTTTGGTGAAAAGAAAGAATCCAACACCACCAAACCCATGAAAGGCCATTTTGCAAAGGCTAACACTACCCCCAAACGTTATCTCGCAGAGTTCACCCGTTTCGAGGAAGGCCACAAGAAAAAGTATGGTGAAGTTTTGACAGTGGATGTATTCCAGGAAGGCGAATATGTCGATGTAGTTGGAACCTCAAAAGGTAAAGGTTTCCAGGGCGTTGTTAAAAGACACGGCTTTAGCGGTGTTGGCGACCTGACTCACGGCCAGCATGACCGTCTTCGCGCCCCAGGTTCAGTAGGTGCATCTTCCTACCCTTCACGCCTTTTCAAAGGCCTGCGTATGGCTGGACAAATGGGTAACCATCGCGTAAAAGTACAAAATCTTCAGGTAGTGAAAATTATCGCCGAGAAGAATTTAATGTTAGTTAAAGGTTCTGTACCGGGACCCAAAGGTTCAATCTTAAAACTTGAGAGATGGAGTTAAAAGTATATAACATCAACGGAAGCGAAACCGGTAGAACCATCACCCTCGACGATTCTATCTTCGCCATCGAGCCTAACGACCACGCAATTTATCTGGATTGCAAACAGTATTTGGCCGATCAGCGTCAAGGTACGCATAAAAGCAAAGAACGTTCAGAAAACGCTCACAGTACTCGCAAACTTAAACGCCAAAAAGGTACCGGCGGTGCCCGTTCTGGCGATTTGAAGAGCCCCGTATTCGTTGGTGGCGGCCGTATCTTTGGACCCCAGCCCCGCGACTACCGCTTCAAACTCAACATCAAGGTTAAACGTCTTGCCCGTCGTTCCGCTTTGACCTACAAGGTTAACGACAACGCCATGACCGTCGTGGAGAACATCTCTATGGAGGCTCCCAAGACCAAGAAGATGGTTGAGATTATGAAGAATCTGCAAATCAGTGATAAAAAATCACTTTTAGTTGTCGATAAACCAAATAATTTCGTATCTTTGTCTGCTCGTAACCTCCAGAACATAAAAGTTGTAAGCGTTTCTCAGTTAAATACTTATGATATTGTGAACGCTTCCAACATTGTGCTTTTTGAGGGTTCAATGGACGAACTTAACCGCGTTTTATCGACTAAATAAGTAGTGGGTAAATAATTTTTTAGAATTTTTAACAGATGAATATTATAGTAAAACCCCTGATCAGTGAAAAAATGACCCGCCTTACTGAGGCTGCAGCTGCTCCTAAGCTCAACCGCATCCAGCGTGATAAGGGTAAGGCAGAACCCGTTGCTCACAATCGTTACGGCTTTGTAGTTGATAAGCGTGCCAACAAGATCGAGATCAAGAAGGCAGTGGAAACTATCTATAATGTAAAGGTTATCGACGTCAACACCATGAACTATTCTGGCAAGTCGAAATCCCGTTACACCAAGGCAGGTTTCCTCACCGGTCGCACCAACGCTTTCAAGAAAGCTATCGTCACCCTCGCAGAAGGTGAAACAATCGATTTCTACGGAAACATTTAATCTATTTCAATTTATAGTTTTGGTCAACTGATAAGTGATCATTAGAAAACAAAATCAAAATGGCTTTAAAGAAAATTAAACCTACAACACCTGGTCAGCGTCATAAGATCGTCGTCACCAACGACGATATTACCGTTTCTAAACCAGAGAAAAGCTTGGTATTCGGATTTGGTAAATCTGGTGGACGCAACAACCAAGGTAAGATGACCATGCGCTATATCGGCGGCGGTCACAAGAAACGCTATCGTCTTATTGACTTCAAAAGAGAGAAAGACGGTATCCCCGCAACTGTAAAGACTATTGAGTATGACCCCAACCGTAGCTCCCGCATCGCCCTTGTATTCTATGCAGACGGCGAAAAGCGCTACATCCTCGCTCCCCAAGGCTTGAAGGTTGGTCAGACCATTATGTCCGGCAAAGGCGTTGCTCCCGAAGTTGGCAACACCCTTACCTTGGCCGAAATCCCCTTCGGTACTTTGATCCACAACATCGAACTTCGTCCTGGCCAGGGTGCCAAGATGGTTCGCTCCGCTGGCGCTTACGCTCAGTTGATGTCTCGTGATGACAAATACGCCATCATCAAGATGCCTTCAGGCGAAATGCGTATGATCCTTCAGGCTTGCCGTGCTACCGTTGGTATCGTCTCCAACCCTGAGCACAACCTCGAAGTTGGCGGTAAGGCTGGTCGCAACCGTTGGTTGGGTCGTCGTCCTCGCAACCGTGGTGTTGTCATGAACCCTGTTGATCACCCCATGGGCGGTGGTGAAGGTCGTCAGTCTGGCGGTCATCCTCGCTCACGCAAGGGTCTGCCTTCAAAGGGCTACAAGACTCGCGCTCCTAAGAAACAGTCGAGCAAGTACATTGTAGAAAGAAGAAAGAAGTAATAACGATTAAAGATTACAAAAAAAGATGAGTCGTTCATTAAAGAAAGGTCCGTACATCTTCCATAAATTGGAAAAAAGAGTAATTGAGGCCCAGCAGTCCAATAAAAAGGTTACCATCAAGACTTGGTCCAGAGCATCTATGATTTCCCCCGATTTCGTAGGCCAGACAATCGCTGTGCACAACGGCAACAAGTTCATCCCCGTGTATGTAACCGAAAACATGGTCGGACATAAATTGGGTGAATTTGCTCCTACGCGTATTTTCCGCGGTCATGCAGGATCAAAAGATAAAGCTAAAAAGTAAATGTGAACGGTGAGACGTGGGTGAATCGGGTCTCCCGATTTCATCCACCAATCACTAAATAAAAAGAAACAATGGGACGTAGAAAACATAACAGTGCAGAAGCACGTAAAGAAGCCAACAAGACCCTTTATGTGGCTAAGTTGATGAACAATCCTACTTCGCCTCGTAAAACCCGTCTCGTCGCCGATCTTATCCGTGGCGTTGACGTTGACAAGGCTCTGGGTATCCTTCAGTACAACCCCAGAGAATCCGCTCCTAAAATGCGCAAGCTCCTCCTCTCCGCTATCGCCAACTGGCAGGCTAAGAACGAAGGCGCTCGCTTGGAAGACAGCAAGCTCTATGTAAAACAAATCATGGTTGACGAAGGCCGTACGATGAAACGTATGCGCACCGCTCCTCAAGGTCGTGGCTACAGAATCCGCAAACGTAGCAACCACATCACCATGATCCTGGGTAGCCGCGTGGCTGAAGAGGCCGTCGCTCCCAAGGCTGAGCAAGAAGAAACAAAATAAAGTAATAAAAAAGAAGAAACGTAACAATGGGACAAAAAACTAACCCAATTGGAAACAGATTAGGTATCATCCGTGGATGGGACTCTAACTGGTACGGCGGAAGAAAATTCGAGCAGAAACTCGTTGAGGATGACAAAATCAGAAAGTATCTCAACGCCCGTCTCGCTAAAGCCGGAATTTCTAAAATCTACATTGAAAGAACCCACAAACTTTTGACCGTCACTATCAACACCGCTCGTCCGGGTTTGATCATCGGCAAGGCTGGCTCTGAAGTTGACAAACTGAAAGAAGAGCTCAAGAAACTTACCAGCAAGGACGTTCAGATCAACATTTCCGAGGTAAAACGCCCCGAAATGGATGCTGTTTTGGTTGCACAGAACATCGCCAAGCAGATTGAAGGCCGTGTTCAGTACCGTCGCGCCATCAAGAACGCTATCACCTCTACCATGCGCATCGGCGCGGAAGGCATCAAGGTCTCCATCTCCGGTCGTATCGGCGGCGCTGAAATGTCTCGTACCGAGCATTACAAAGAAGGTCGTACACCTCTTCACACCTTGCGTGCAGACATTGACTACTCCTTGGCAGAAGCTCATACCACCTATGGCCGTATCGGCGTAAAGGTTTGGATTTGCAAAGGCGTTATCTATGGCAAACGCGAACTGGTTCCTTCCACTGTAGGTGGTCAGCAGAAAGATCATCGTCCCGCCATGAACGGCGAACGTCGTCCTGCATCTGGCGCTCCTCGCAGAAGATCCAACAACAACAGAAATAACAATAGTAAATAATAGGTTATAGGTTAGTAGTTAGTTACACTAAACGCTAAACACTAAACGCTAAACATAAAAAGAAATGTTACAACCTAAAAAAACAAGATATAGAAAGCAGCAGAAGGGTAAAATTAAAGGTAACGCCTTCCGTGGTCATGAATTGGCTTTCGGTACCTTTGGTATCAAATCCCTCGAAACCTGTTTCATCACAGGTCGCCAAATAGAGGCTGCACGTCAAGCTGTAACACGTCACATGAAACGTGAAGGTCAGATTTGGATTCGTATTTTCCCGGATAAGCCCATCACCAAGAAACCTAATGAGGTACGTATGGGTAAAGGTAAGGGTGCTCCCGAATATTTCGTGGCTCGCGTAATGCCTGGCACCATCCTCTTCGAATGCGAAGGCGTTCCCATGGATGTAGCAAAGGAAGCTCTTCGCTTGGCTGCCCAAAAGCTCCCTATCTCGACCAAATTCATTGTAAAAAGAGATTATATTGAAGAATAATAAGGAGGCCCAGTCATGAAGAATGAATTAGTATTAAAAGAGATTTCGACTGCTGAACTGAAGGAAAAACTCGAAACCGAGCGCGATATGTATCAGAAAATGCTCCTGAGCCATGCCGTTTCTCCCTTAGAGAATCCTAACAAAATTAAAGAAAGTAGAAAAACCATTGCCCGTATCCTCACCGAACTCCGCGCACGCGAAATCGCTGAGCAGAAATAATTCGGCAATCAGTTAAAATCCAAATCTAAGATGGAAAGAAATTTAAGAAAAGAAAGAATTGGTGTCGTGGTGAGCAACAAGATGGATAAATCCATCGTCATCTTGGTTGAGCGCAAGGTCAAGCACCCCAAGTATGGTAAGTTCGTCAAGAAATCTACCAAATTTATGGCTCACGACGAAAAGAACGAATGCAATATTGGCGACACCGTAAGAATTATGGAAACCCGTCCGCTCAGCAAGAACAAGTGCTGGCGCCTGGTCGAAATAATCGAAAGAGCTAAGTAATGCGCAATCGCGCTAATGAATTGTTGTTTGCTTCGGCGAAACCGCAAGTCAAAGAAAAACATTAAAAAGAAATGATACAGCAAGAAACCAGAATGACAGTTGCCGATAACAGCGGTGCCAAGAGCGCTCTCTGTATTCGCGTATTGGGTGGTACCAAGAAACGTTATGCCACCATTGGCGATACCATTGTAGTCGCTATCAAGGACGCTATCCCTTCCGGCAACATTAAGAAAGGGGCTGTTTCCAAAGCAGTCGTAGTTCGTACCAAGAAAGAAATTCGTCGCAATGATGGTTCCTACATCCGCTTCGACGACAACGCATGTGTGCTGCTTACCGCCGCTGACGAGTTGCGTGGTACCCGTATCTTCGGACCCGTTGCCCGTGAATTGCGTGAGAAACAATTCATGAAGATTGTTTCTTTGGCTCCTGAAGTATTGTAAAAAACTTAAAAAGAAAAAGAAATGAAATTGCACGTTAAGAAAGGGGATATGGTAAAAGTTATCGCCGGCGATGATAAAGGTAAGATCGCTAAGGTGCTGAAGGTATATCCCGAAAAGAACCGCGCCATCGTAGAAGGTGTGAACGTGAATAAGAAACATACCAAGCCCAATGCCAAGAACACTCAGGGAGGTATCGTAGAACAGGAGGCTCCTATTCACATTTCAAACCTTATGGTCGTTGTCGGAAAGACCCCCTCAAGATTGGGTCGCAAAATCGATGAAAAGACCGGTAAATTAGTCCGTTATTCTAAAAAAACAGGGGAGGAGATTAAATAATGACATACATCCCGACATTAAAGACCAAGTACAAAGAGGAAATTCAGTCTGCACTGATGAAGGAGTATGGCTATAAGACAGTCATGCAGTGTCCTCGTTTGTTAAAGATTACCTTGAACCAAGGTTTGGGCAAGGCTGCCATCGCCGACAAGAAAGTCATCGATAAGGGCATTGAGGAAATGACTCTCATCGCTGGCCAGAAGGCTGTAGCCACCAAGTCCCGCAAGGATATTTCCAACTTCAAGTTGCGTCGTGGCATGCCCATCGGAGTTCGCGTAACCCTCCGTGGCGAGCGCATGTACGAGTTCTTGGAACGTCTTGTTACCGCTTCCATTCCTCGTATCCGCGACTTCCGTGGCATCAACGACAAGGGTTTCGACGGCAAGGGCAATTATACCTTTGGTATCGCCGAGCAGATCATCTTCCCTGAAATCGATATCGACAAGATTGACCGCATCCAGGGTATGGACATCACCTTCGTGACCACCGCAAAAACCGATAAGGAAGCCATGTCCTTGCTGAAGGAATTCGGTTTACCGTTTAAGAATCAACAAAAATAAGAGATAAATGGCAAAAGAATCTATCAAAGCAAGAGAGCGCAAAAGAGAAAGAATGGTAGCTCAATACGCTGCTAAACGCGCTGCTTTAAAGGAAATCGTACGTAAAGGCGAACCCGAAGACGTTGAAAAAGCTGTCATCGCTTTGCAAAAATTGCCCAAGAACGCTTGCCCCGTTCGTTTGCACAACCGTTGCAAACTTACCGGCCGTCCCAAGGGCTACATGCGTCAGTTCGGCATTTCACGTATCAACTTCCGTGAAATGGCTTTGGCTGGTTTGATCCCCGGCGTTAAAAAGTCAAGTTGGTAAAATTTATTAATTGGTAGCTTTGCAAGTTGGAACAACCAAAACTACAAAACTTAAAATCAAAAACAAATGGTAACAGATCCTATTGCAGATTATTTGACTCGCATGAGAAATGCTATCGCTGCTAAGCACAGAGTAGTCGAAATTCCTGCATCGAATTTAAAGAAAGAGATGACCAAAATCCTTTTCGAAAAGGGTTATATTCTTAACTACAAGTTTGAGAATGAAGGCGCTCACAACCAGTCAATCAAAATCGCTTTAAAGTATCATCCCGTAACCAAAATCTCGGCTATCTCTGAGCTCAAGCGCGTCAGTAGCCCTGGTTTGCGTCGCTATGTCTCTGTTGACGAGATGCCTCGCGTTCTCAACGGTCTTGGTATCGCCATCGTTTCTACCTCCAAAGGTTTGATGACCGACAAGGAGGCTCGTACCCTCAACGTAGGTGGTGAAGTATTGTGTTATGTCAGCTAATTAAAGAGAGGAGAAAAAAGAAATGTCAAGAATTGGTAAAATGCCTATCCACCTGCCCAAGGGCGTGGATGTAACGATATCTGATGATAACGTTTTGACCGTTAAAGGTCCTCTTGGACAAATGACTCAGAAAGTTGATCCTATCATTTCCACTCGTCTCGAAGATGGCGTTCTTTATTTCGACCGTCCTTCTGACAGCAAGGAACACAAGGCAATGCACGGTCTTTATCGCGCACTCGTTGCCAACATGGTAAAGGGTGTTTCCGAAGGTTTCAAGACCGTTCAGGAAGTTATTGGCGTTGGTTACAAAGTTCAGGCCAACGGTAACGTGATGGAAATGGACCTTGGTTATTCCCATAAGATCTTCTTCGAACTCGCTCCCGAAATCAAGGTCGAGACCGTAACCGAGAAGGGCAAGAACCCCATCATCACCATGACTTGCTGCGACAAGCAAATCCTGGGTCAGGCAGCTGCAAAGATTCGCTCACTCCGTAAACCCGAACCTTACAAGGGTAAAGGTATTCGCTTCGTTGGCGAAGAAATTCGTAAGAAAGCTGGTAAGGCTGCTGCTAAATAATTAAATTAACCGGGCAATACAACTGAAAGCGACTTTCGAGCCTAAAAGTTCAGCCACATTGCCCCAAGCCAAAGAATAGAATTATGGCAACAAAAAAAGACATAAGAAGAATAAAGATTAAATATCGCATTCGTCATAAGATTTCGGGTACCCCTGAGATGCCCCGTCTTTCTGTGTTCAGAAGCAACAAAGAGATCTATGCACAGTTGATTGACGACGTAAAAGGTGTGACACTGACCGCAGCTTCCTCGGCAGAGAAGGGTGTAGAAAAGAGTGGCACAAAAAGCGAAATGGCAGCTAAGGTCGGCAAACTCATCGCCGAACGCGCTCTCGCTGCTGGTATTCAAACCGTAGTATTCGGCCGTAATGGTTACCTGTACCACGGCCGTGTTAAATCATTGGCAGATGGTGCCAGAGAAGGTGGATTAAAATTCTAATAAGTCATGGCAGAAGTAAACGTAAAAAGAGTAAAGTCAAGCGACATCGAATTCAAAGATCGTCTTGTTGCAATCAATCGTGTAACCAAGGTTACCAAGGGTGGTAGAACTTTCACCTTCGCTGCTATTGTCGTTATTGGAAATGAAAACGGCGTTGTAGGCTACGGCCTCGGCAAGGCTAAGGAAGTCCAGGCTGCTATTCAGAAAGGTGTTGATGACGCAAAGAAAAACCTCATCAAAGTTCCCGTTTTGAAGGGCACTATCCCTCACGAACAGAGTGGTAAATACAGCGGCGCTCGCGTCTTCTTGAAACCCGCAGCTCCCGGTACCGGTGTTATCGCCGGCGGTGCTATGCGTGCCGTTTTGGAAAGCGTAGGCGTAAAGGACGTGCTTGCAAAGTGCAAGGGCTCCTCAAATCCGCACAGTGTTGTTAAGGCTACCATCAACGCCCTGCTCCAGATGAAGGATCCTTATATGGTTGCTCAGCTTCGTGGTATTTCATTGGACAAAGTTTTTAATGGTTAATTCATAGGAGGCTAATATTATGGCAGAAAAAACTTTAAAAATCAAGCAAGTTAGAAGTATTATTGGTCGTCCCGCTCGCCAAAAGAGAACCATGCAGGCTCTTGGTTTGAGAAAGATCAACCACGAACGTGAGGTAGTAGCTACTCCTCAGATTCTCGGCATGATCGAGAAGGTTAAACATCTCATCACTGTTGAGGAAATTTAATTAGTAACTAAGAAAGGAAATATACAATGAACTTAAGTAATCTTAAACCCGCAGAAGGATCTGTAAAGCATTCAAAACGTATCGGTAGAGGTGCTGGCTCTGGCAAGGGCGGTACCGCTACGCGTGGTAACAAGGGTGCTAAGGCTCGTTCCGGTTACCATCAGAAGGTAGGTTTCGAAGGTGGTCAAATGCCTCTCTACCGTCGCGTTCCTAAGTTTGGTTTCAAGAATATGAATCGCGTTGAATACGTTGGCATCAACATCGATATGCTCAACACTTTGGCAGAAGCCAAGAACATCACCGATTTTACACTTGAAGTCTTCAAGCAGAACGGACTCATCGGCGCAAAGGGCCGTATCAAGATCCTTGGCAGAGGTGAATTGAATAAGACCATTAATGTTGCCGCTCACGCTTTCTCCGCTACCGCTAAGAGCGCTATCGAGGCAAAGGGTGGTGTTGCAACTATCATTGAGACTGTAAAGAAAGTCGAAGAATAGTTTATCTCATCAGGGTCACGCGTGCGTGACCCTGTGACCTAAACTTTTTCGGAAGAAAACTATTAAACATGAAGAGATTAATACAGACACTGAAAAACATCTGGTCAATTGAAGACCTCCGCAAGCGTATTCTCTATACGTTGGGTTTGGTATTGATTTATCGAATCGGTTCTTATGTTGTGCTTCCAGGTGTTGACCCCACTCAATTGGGTGCGTTGCAAGACCAAGGTCGTGACGGCTTGATGGGCTTGCTCAACATGTTCTCTGGTGGAGCTTTCTCCAACGCTTCCATTTTCGCATTGGGTATAATGCCTTACATCACTGCTTCCATCGTGATCCAGTTGTTCGTAATGGTTGTTCCTTATTTCCAAAAAATGCAGCGCGACGGAGAGAACGGACGCAGGAAGATGAACCAGATCACTCGTTGGCTCACCGTTATCATTACCGCTTGCCAGGCTCCTGCCTACATCACCAACATGATGTATCAGTTGGGCGCATCCACTACGGCTATTTATCCCTTCGACGGCAGTGCTCCTAATGCTTTCTTCTGGGTTTCCAGTATCATTATTTTGATTTGCGGTACTTTGTTCGTAATGTGGCTTGGCGAACGTATCACCGACAAGGGTGTCGGCAATGGTATCTCCTTGCTCATTATGATTGGTATCATCGCTCGTCTGCCTTTTGCCATCTCGGCCGAGTTTGCATCTCGTCTGTCTGAAGGCGGTGGATTGGTAATGTTCCTTTTCGAGATCGTGGTCTTGCTTGCAGTCATCCTGCTGGTGATTCTTCTCGTACAAGGTACCCGCCGTATTCCTGTTCAATATGCTAAGCGTATTGTTGGCAACAAGCAGTATGGTGGCGTTCGTCAGTACATTCCTATCAAGGTTAATGCTGCCGGCGTTATGCCCATCATCTTCGCTCAGGCCATCATGTTCCTCCCCATTACTATTATGGGATTCAGCAACAATACCGACTCGAAATTTGCTATGGCATTTTCCGATTTCAACGGATTCTGGTATAATTTCGTTTTCGCCATCTTGGTAATCCTTTTCACCTACTTCTATACCGCCATCGCCATCAATCCTAATCAGATGGCCGACGATATGAAGAAGAACGGAGGTTTTATCCCTGGCGTGAAACCTGGCAAGAAGACCGCCGAATACCTTGAAGATATTCTCTCCAAGATTACGCTTCCGGGTTCATTCTTCTTGGCGTTCGTGGCAATCCTGCCCGCCATCATCCGTCTTTTTGGTGTCAACACTCAGTTCGCCCAGTTCTATGGCGGTACTTCATTGTTGATTTTGGTCGGTGTTATTTTGGACACTTTACAGCAAATTGAAAGTCACTTGTTAATGCGCCACTACGATGGTCTTACCAAGACCGGTCGTATCAAGGGCCGCACTTCAATGTCTATTCAGGCTTAGTAATAAAAGATGATACAGCTTAAGACCAAAGAGGAAATAGAGCTTATTAGGAAAAGCGCCCAGCTCGTCGGGAAAACCCTGGCCGAGGTTGGGCGTCATATCCACCCAGGTGTCACCACTGCTTATCTTGATCATATCGGGGAGCAGTTTATCCGTGACAATGGTGGCATTCCCCTTTGCAAAGGTTACGAGGGTTTTCCCGCAGCCTTGTGTATCTCGGTGAATGATGTCGTTGTCCACGGTATTCCTTCTGATAAGTTGTTTATCAAAGAGGGCGACAATGTTTCCGTAGATTGTGTCATTGAGTTGGACGGTTTCGTGGGTGATTCGGCCTACACGTTTGCAGTCGGAGAAGTCTCTCCAGAGATGGAACGTCTGCTCCGCGTTACGAAGGAATCTTTGTATATCGGGCTGGATCTTTGCAAGGAAGGCAATCGCATTGGCGATATTGGACATGCAGTCCAGATGCATTGCGAGAAGAACGGCTACTCGGTTGTCCGCGAGCTTTGCGGCCATGGAGTAGGCTACAAGATGCACGAATCTCCCAATGTACCCAATTACGGCATTCGAGGTACGGGTCCATTGCTCAAGGAAGGAATGGTCATCGCCGTTGAACCTATGGTATGCATGGGTTCAAAAAATGTCAAGTTCTCTCAGGAAGATGGCTGGACTTGCCGCACCAAAGACGGCAAACCCGCTGCCCATTTCGAGCACACTGTCGCTATCGGCAAGAAAGGTCCCGAGATTTTGTCAAGTTTTGATTTCATTGAACAACAAAAATAGTAGTAGATGGCAAAGCAAGCTTCAATCCAGTTGGATGGTACGGTAGTGGAATCGTTGGGTAATGCAATGTTCCGCGTAGAGTTGGAAAACGGGCATCAAATCATCGCCCACATCTCCGGCAAGATGCGCATGCACTACATCAAGATTCTCCCTGGGGACAAGGTTCAGATTGAGATGTCTCCGTACGATTTGACAAAAGGTCGCATCACGTATCGTCACAAATAATTACCGTTAAGGTCTTCAGTCGTTAGGCTGGACAGGTTTTTGAAAGACAATAAAATAAGAAATAACAGATAAAACATTAAACAATGAAAGTAAGAGTTTCTGTAAAGAAAAGATCCCCTGAATGCAAGGTGGTACGCCGCAAAGGGGTAGTTTATGTGATTAACAAGAAAAATCCTAAGTTTAAACAAAGACAAGGTTGATGCTAACGCACGTCCGAATGTCTAATAAAAGAATTAAAATCAGTTTATGGCAAGAATTGCAGGTATTGACTTACCCAAAAACAAAAGAGGAGTTATAGGTTTGACCTATATCTACGGAATTGGAAGAAGCACCGCAAGCGAGATTTTGGCAAAGGCTGGAATCGATGAGAACAAGAAGGTGCAGGACTGGACTGATGATGAGCAGAACGCTCTGCGTACTATCATCAACGATGAGTACAAAGTAGAAGGTGCTCTTCGTTCTGAAGTTCAGATGAACATCAAGCGACTGATGGATATTGGTTGCTACCGCGGCATCCGTCATCGTTTGGGACTTCCATTGCGTGGTCAAAGCACAAAGAACAACGCTCGTACTCGTAAGGGTAAGAAGAAAACTATCGCTAACAAGAAGAAAGCTCCTAAGGCATAATGCCTGAGCGGCCAATTGCGGATTAGATCAAGACCAATGGAGCAATTGGAGAATTAATGTAAAATCAAGCACAAGTAAAAAAAACTATGGCAAAAACTTCAAAACCGACCAAAAAAAGAGTCGTAAAAGTTGAACCTCTTGGAAGAGCATGCATCTTTGCATCCTTCAACAACGTAATTGTATCGTTGACCAATAATGCCGGACAAGTGATTTCTTGGTCGTCAGCAGGAAAAATGGGCTTCCGCGGATCGAAGAAAAACACTCCGTACGCCGCTCAGATGGCTGCGGAAGATTGCGGTAAAGTTGCTTATGATTTGGGCCTAAGAAAAGTAAAGGTCTTCGTAAAGGGACCTGGTTCAGGACGTGAATCTGCAATCCGCGCAATCAATGGCTGTGGAATCGAAGTAACCGAGATCGTGGACATCACTCCGCTTCCTCACAATGGTTGCCGTCCCCCAAAACGTCGTCGTGTGTAATTATAGGGAAAGAGAATTTTAGAATTCAGATCGTTTTCAAGATTCAAAATTCAAGAAACAACAATCTAAATCGTAAAGAAAAATGGCAAGATATACAGGTCCTAAAACCAAAATTGCAAGAAAATTTCATGATCCGATCTACGGGGCAGACAAGAACTATGAGAAAAAGCCTTACGCTCCCGGTATGCACGGCCAGAGCAAACGCCGTGGCAAAATGTCTGAGTACGGATCACAGCTTCAGGAGAAGCAGAAAGCAAAATATACATACGGTATTTTGGAGCGTCAGTTCCGCAAACTGTATGCCGAGGCTTCACGTCGCGGCGGCATCACTGGTGAAGTGTTGTTGCAGTTGATCGAAGCTCGTTTGGACAATGTCGTTTACCGTCTGGGTATTGCTCGCAGCCGCGCACAGGCTCGCCAGTTGGTTTCACATTGCCACATCACTGTTAATGGTACTGTAGTAAATGTTCCTTCTTATTCCTTGAAGGAAGGAGATGTAGTCTCTGTTCGCGAACGTTCCAAATCTCTCGAGGTCATCTCTGACGCTGTCGCTTCCCGCGGCACCAACTATCCCTGGCTTGAATGGGATGGCGCTACCTTGAGCGGTAAGTTCATGAACTATCCTCAGCGTGCTGATATTCCTGAGAATATCAACGAGCAGGCTATCGTTGAACTTTACTCCAAGTAATAGTTGACGACTAAAGGGCGCCGCGCTCGTCGCGGCGGCCTTGCATCTTTGAGACTTTAAGACGTAATAATAAGAAAGGATAAATAATGGCAATATTAGCTTTTCAAAGACCTGACAAGGTGATTATGCTGGAGGCAGACGATTACCGTGGAACTTTTGAGTTTCGCCCCTTGGAGCCTGGCTACGGTATTACTATTGGCAATGCCTTAAGACGCATCCTCCTCTCCTCCCTTGAAGGATTCGCTATCACTTCGGTTCGTATCGAGGGCGTTGACCACGAGTTCTCTTCGCTTCCTGGCGTTGTCGAGGATATGACCGACATCATCTTGAGTTTGAAGCAGGTCCGCTTCCGTCGTCAAATCGAGGACACGGACACTGAGAAGGTTTCGTTTGAGATCATCGGACAGACTGTTTTCAAGGCTGGAGACTTGAACAATTTCCTCAATGGTTTCCAAGTTTTGAATCCCGAAGTCGAGATCTGCCACATGGAACCCACCACTTCGCTGAAGATCGAACTCACCATCGAAAAAGGTCGTGGTTATGTTCCTTCTGACGAAAACAAGAAGGCTGGCGACCCCATCGGCGTTATCGCAATCGACTCAATTCATACCCCCATCAAGAATGTGAAATACGAAGTCTCCGACTACCGCGTTGACCAACGCACCGACTACGAGAAACTCACGTTCGACATTCAGACCGATGGCTCTATCCACCCCAAGGAGGCCCTGAAAGAGGCTGCTACCATCCTGATTCAGCATTTCATGCTGTTCTCCGATGAGCGTATCTCCCTCGAGGCTGAACCCAAGCAGGCTGTAGAAGAGTTTGACGAAACCACCCTCCATCTGCGTCAGCTGCTCAAGACTAAGTTGATTGACATGGACCTCTCTGTCCGCGCTCTCAACTGCTTGAAGGCCGCCGAGGTCGAGACGTTGGGCGAATTGGTTGCCTATAATAAAGCTGATTTGTTGAAATTCAGAAATTTCGGCAAAAAATCGCTTACCGAACTTGAGAACTTGGTAGCTTCCAAGAACCTTGAATTCGGAATGAATATTTCAAAGTATAAATTAGATAAAGAATAAAGATATGAGACACGGTTGTAAAGTAAATCATCTGTCAAGAACTCATGCACATAGAGTGGCAATGATGTCGAATATGGCAACATCGCTGATTCTGCATAAAAGAATTGAAACCACAGTTGCCAAAGCAAAGGCTCTGCGCGTTTATGTTGAACCACTGATTAGCCGTTCGAAAGAGGACTCTACGCACAATCGTCGTATGGTTTTCAGCTATCTCCACAGCAAAGAGGCTGTGAACGAGCTGTTCCGCGAGGTTTCTCAGAAAGTCGCTAACCGTCCTGGTGGATACACCCGCATCCTCAAGACTGGTATCCGTCAAGGTGACAATTCAGAGATGTGCATTATCGAACTTGTTGACTACAACGAGAATATGCTGAAAGAGGCTAAGGCTCCTAAGGCAAAGGCTACCCGTCGTAGCCGCAGCAAGAAGGCTGAAGCTCCCGTAGCTGAAGCTGCTGCTCCTGCAGAGGCTCCCGTTGAAGAACCCAAGGCTGAATAAGTTTATAATTTTGTTATAACTATTGGTTTTAAGGGTGGGATTTTCCCACCCTTTTTATGTTTGGCGGCGCCGTCTTGGAAAAACCTATTATTTTGTGTTTTTTTTTGAGGTGGGAAGTGTATATTTGTCAAGAAATTCGTAACTTTGCAGTTTGGATTAGAACGAAAGTTGTGCGTTCAATCTTGACAAGTTTATTAAAAATCAAATACAAAATACTTATGTCACAAATTATTGGAATCAGAGGTCGTCAGATTCTTGACTCTCGTGGAAATCCTACCGTTGAGGTGGATGTGTTTACCGAACAAGGTGTAATGGGTCGTGCAGCCGTGCCTTCGGGCGCTTCTACTGGTGTTCACGAGGCTTGTGAGCTGAGAGATGGCGACAAGTCTTTCTATTTGGGCAAGGGCGTTCAGCAGGCTGTGCAGAACGTCAACAACGTGCTGAACGAAGAGTTGAGAGGTTTCTATGTCTCCGAGCAGAAATCCATCGATATGAAGATGATCGAGCTTGACGGAACCGAGAACAAGTCCCGCCTGGGTGCCAACGCCATCCTCGGTGTTTCTTTGGCTTGCGCCAAGGCTGCCGCTATTGAGTCAGGTCAGGAATTATTCCGCTACTTGGGTGGAGTAGGCGGCTATATGTTGCCCGTTCCCATGATGAATATCCTCAATGGTGGCTCTCATGCCGACAACTCCATCGATTTTCAGGAGTTCATGATTATGCCTGTTGGTGCTCCTACCTTTACAGAGGCGTTGCGCATGGGTGCCGAAATCTTCCACAACCTCCGTGGCGTGCTCAAGTCTAAGGGAATGTCCACCAATGTAGGTGACGAAGGCGGTTTCGCCCCCAATCTGGGTTCCAACGAGGAGGCTATTCTTGCCATTCTCGAGGCCATCGAGAAGGCTGGTTATCGTCCCGGTGAGGATGTATTCATCGGTCTCGATGCTGCCGCTTCGGAGTTCTATTTGCCCGAAGAGAACGTCTATCACCTTAAATGGTCCACGGGTGAGAAGCTCACTCCTGCCGAGATGGTTGATTTCTGGGACAATTGGACCAAGAAATATCCCGTCATCTCCATCGAAGATGGTATGGCTGAGGACGATTGGGATGGTTGGAAAGTCATGACCGACCGTATGGGAGACCACTGCCAGCTGGTAGGCGACGACCTGTTCGTCACCAATGTTGACCGTCTGCGCATGGGTCTTGAAAAGGGTGTTGCCAACTCCATCTTAGTGAAACTGAACCAGATTGGAACACTCACCGAGACCATCGACGCTGTTAACCTTGCTACCCGAAATGGTTATACCGCCATCATCTCCCACCGTTCTGGCGAGACCGAGGACACCACTATCGCCGACTTGGTAGTGGCTATGAATACGGGTCTTATCAAGACTGGCAGCGCCAGCCGCACCGACCGCATCTGCAAGTACAACCAGCTCATGCGTATCGAAGAGGCTCTTGGCGATCAGGCCGAATATCTTGGCAAGAACTTCAAGTTCCTGAAATAGTAGTCCTATAGTGATATTATAGTACGGGCGGGGGGC
>JAGHVO010000080.1 GCA_018064245.1 Candidatus Colimorpha pelethequi | reverse complement strand
GGCCTGCGAAGGGCCCGGGTTTGTGAATAATTCGGTCGTGTACAAATTCGACCTCAACCGAGTTTTAATTTAAAATATATTCCATCAACATGTAGGGGCGCGCGCTCAAGCCGCCCCCCGCCCGTACTATTTGAACCATTAGTAAAAGACAAATGGATTATTGCGCTTGTTTTGGTGCGTTAAAACCTGTAACCCGCCGAAATCAGCAGTTTGTTCCCCACAATGCTGTTGTCTCCTTCTTGCGGTGTAGCGTCGGTAGGTTCGAAAGTAGATGTCAGCATTGCTGCCGCCGAGAAAGATAGATTCGCTCCTATATATAGGTGCTCGTTAAATGCGATTTCGGCACCAATAAACAAAGCAAGCTGAAATCCCCATCTTCTTTCATGTTTGTTAATGTCAGCCAGGGTGTAACTGTTTGCTGCATATACTCCACCCAGCAGCGTACCGTAATGGCAGCGCAACAAGGGGGTGATTTGTATATACTCGCGCAAGTCAAAACCCAATGAGAATGCTGCTGCCGCCTCATCGTAATTCGGCATCATGATAGAGGTTGCCTCTATGTAGGCGCCAATGTTGAGAGTGGAGTCTATCCCCCAGCCAACATGTATTGACTCTGTAAAAGCTTGGTTATCGCCAACGGCATTGTCGAATAGGGAGTAACCACATCCTTGAAACAAGATGGATTGACCACTTTGTCCTTCAATAAATTGAATTTTCGTTTGAGAGTAGGCTGTTGCCATTCCGGCAAGCAGTACCGCCATAAAAAAACAACCTTTTTTCATAATGAAAATGATTTTGATGAATGATTTTGTTTGTTGATAGTTTAACTTTAAAAGTAATAATATTCTCTATCATTCAATCAGTGTTTTATGGTTATTCTTTCGTTGGATTTCTTATAGCTTTGAGGTACTTTGCCGTTCAGGGTGTGCTTGAGGTAAAGCGAAAGGATTTCGATTACAGAACTTTGAGTGTCGCGTTGCAGCGTGGCGTAGCGCAACATTCCGCCGCTGCCTTGTTGCTGGATTAGGTAGGAGAGGCTGGCGATGGTGTAGGTCTTCTGTGGATCTATGGGCTCGTATTGTTGTGTGTTAGGGTTGAGGATTTGCAGGTTTTGGATGCGGCGGTCGCCCACGACACCCACGAACAGTCCTTGGTAGTCGTTGATGACCGTTGGCGTTGCGGAGAGGTCAATGGTGAACTTCATTCCGCTTACTTGAGGGAAGTTGCCTGTCTCGGCGGGTAGCGGGCTGACGCAGTATTCGAGGGCGTCGAGGATTTGCTGCCCTGTCATTGTGGCGACGCAGCAGCTGTTGTCAAAGGGCATGACGCGTTTCAGTACGTTGGCGTTGATGTTTCCCGCAGGGATTCCGGCACGGAATCCGCCACCGTTGAGGATGACGATATCGGTACCCAATTCGATGCGTAGCGCATCGGCGCAGAGATTGCCGAGTGTGGTCTCTTGGTTGCGCACGGCGCGGTTGCCTTGCGCGTCGGAGTCGGAGAGTGGGAAGGCCGTTGTGGCGAGCGTAGAAGAGCCTTGAGCGAGGATGCGTTTCTTTTCGTGTGCCACAATGCGGTAGATGGTGCTGTCGGTGGCGCAGCTGGAGGCGGGGATAAGTTGGGCGTGAAAGAGTCCTGTTGAGTCGAGAGTAAGCAGTCCGATGTTGCGGAGCGAGGATCCCGTGGAGCTGAGCAAGACAGGGTTTCCGTCCTTGTCGCGAACGATCGTATCGGAGATTATGCTGTGTGAATGTCCGTCAAGTACCACGTCAAGTCCTCTTGTTTTTTGGATGAGTGCGATGGAGGTATTTGTATCCTGCTCCATTATGTCGCCGAGGTGCGAGAGTGCGATGATATATTGGGCACCTTCGTGGTGGGCTTGGTCGATGTTGCGTTGCACGTTGGCGATGAAGTCATTTTCGGAGAAATCATATTTCACGTTTCCCTGTTCGTCTTGGAAGTAAGCTGGAGAGGTGGCCGAGATGGTTGCGGGTGTGGCGATGCCCAAGTAGGCGATGACGGTGTTGCCGTAGGTAACGATGTGATAAGGCTCGAAGAGAATGGAGTCGCCCTTCACGTCGCGCAGGTTGCAACATACGACGGTGGCATCCAAACTGTCGGTAAGTTCCAGCAAGCGTGGCATCCCATAGTCAAATTCATGGTTGCCGAGCGTCACCACGTCATAGTCGATGGCGTTGAGGATGCTAACGATGCTTCCACCCTTGGAGGCGGCGCCGATGAGGTCGCCTTGCAGAAAATCACCGCTGCTGACAATGGTGACATAAGGTGTCTGTCGTTGAACGGTGTTGCGTAGCGCCGCCAGTTGGGGGTAGTTGTCCACGGCGCAGTGCACGTCGTTGTCGTAGATGATGGCGATGGGGTAGTTGAGGGGAGGATGCTTTTCTGGCGTTTTTACATACTGTTTTGGGCTACAAGCCACCAATAGCAAACCAAAAAAGATTAAGAATTGAGAATTAGTTAAGCGTTTCACGAATTGGGAATTAGTTAGTTGAGAGTTGAAAGTTGATGGTTTAGAGTCAGTTAAGAGTTAAAAGTTAAGAAGTAGTTCAAGTGGTTCAAGTGGTTCAAAGGTTAAGGTCACAGATAATTAGGGAGGATTCTTCCAATCATGCCGGTGAGGGCGGTGCCTGGACCTACCTCGGTGAAGCTTTGGGCTCCATCGGCAGCCATGTTGCGCACGGTCTCGGTCCAGCGCACGGGAGAAGTGAGCTGTTTGTTGAGGTTGGCTTGAATGGCGGCTGGGTCGGTTACGGGAGTGGCGCAGACGTTCTGGTAGATGGGGCAGATGGGAGAGGAGAATGTGGTTTTCTGGATGGCTTCGGAGAGTTCCAAGCGGGCGGGTTCCATCAATGGACTGTGGAAAGCGCCACCCACAGCCAAAGGCAAGGCGCGGCCTTTGAGGGCTTTGAGTTTTTCGCAGGCTTTGTTGATGCCTTCAATGGTGCCGCTGATGACCAGCTGTCCGGGGCAGTTGTAGTTGGCGGGAACGACGATTTCGTCGGTGATGGAGGCGCAGACCTCTTCAACGGTCTTGTCGTCGAGTTTGACGACGGCAGCCATTGTGGAGGGACGCAGTTCGCAGGCTTTCTGCATGGCATTGGCGCGAGCGATGACCAAACGGAGTCCGTCTTCAAAGCTGATGGCTTTGGCGGCTACGAGAGCGGAAAATTCGCCCAAGGAATGACCTGCCACCATGTCGGGCTGGAAGTCTTCGCCCATAGAGGTTGCGAGGATTACAGAGTGCAGAAATACGGCAGGTTGGGTGACCTTGGTTTGTTTGAGGTCTTCGGGTGTTCCGTCGAACATCAAGTCGGTGATGCGGAATCCGATGATGTCGTTGGCTTGCTCGAACAGGTCGTGGCAAACGGGGTTGCTTTCATAGAGGTCTTTGCCCATGCCTACAAATTGGGCTCCTTGACCAGGGAATACATATGCTTTCATGTTCGGAATTTATAGATTTGCTGGGTTGAAGGTTTTTCTTTGACTTTATGCCTTAATCTTTGGACTTATGAATTTTTTGAGGTTGAAGTCGAAGAGGAGGATTGCATTGATGAGGGCTACGATGCCAACAAAAAGTAAGTGCCACCAGAGGCTTGAGAAATGAATGAAGTTGCAACATCCCACTATTACCAAAAAGAGCAATAGTCTCCAAAGGTAGTCAAAGGAGATGCGGAAATGGAAGATGCGGAAGGCGGCGACCATCTGAGTGAGTGCCATGAAACTTTGCGCTATCAGACTTGCCCAAGCGGAACCTGTGGCGGCATAACGAGGAATGAGCCAGAGGTTGCAACCGATGTTGATGAGCAGCGAAAGCGCCGCGAAGATGTTCAACTGTTTGAGGTTTCCGTTGGCGGTGAGCAGTGTGCCGAAAACATAGGTGAAAGAGATGGGAATAATGCCGTAGATGAGGATGCGGAAGACTTGTGCGGAGGTTTCGGTGTGCTCGGTGTAGAGCAGTTCCATGAGCGGTGTCGCCATGGAGGAGAGGGTGATGGCTGCCGTGATGGAGAACACCCACACGAGCGAGAACATCGACTTGGTGGTTTCGGCAATCTCGTTGGGGTTTTGTGTCTCTTTTTTTACCAATCGAGAGTAGATGGGCAGCAGCGGTACTGAGAAAAGGTAGGCGATCATGGTCAGCGCGTCAAGGAGTCGGAACGCACTGGCGTATATGCCCGCTTGATAGTCTCCGTCGGGCAACAAGCGTTGCAGCAAAACGGGGTCGATGCGGTTGTAAGATGCCATCAAGAGCACGAGCAAAGCAAAAGGAGCGCTTTGTTTGAGGATGGCGAGAGAGAATGGCTTGTTGAAGCGAAGCCGCAGTTTGAGCGCGTGGGAATGACGGCTGTGGAGCAATGCGGCAAGTGCCACGATGGTAGTTATGAGGTAGGCGGCCGTCTGCGCCAGCACGAAATATTCAATCTTGAAATGCGAACGGGTGTAGGTGTTGAGCAGCAATACGCCGCAGATGACAATCATCAGCAGTCGGTCGAGTACCGAGAGCACGCTGTCCCATTTGAAAAGCAACAGTCCTTCGAAATTGCTGCGCAGATAGAGAATGAGTGAGTTGAGGAATTGGTTGAAGGTGAGGATGGCGAGGAGAGCGAATTGCTTTGAGTTGTAGCCGATGAGCAGCCCCACGGTGAAAGTCACCACCAGATAGAGTGCCAGAAGCAAGAGTTTGATGGTGAGGATGCCCCCAAAATGCTTGTTGATGAGGTGGGGGTGTTGGGCGATGTTGCGGGTGTTGAAGTTGGTGATGCCAAGGTCCAGCAGGATGTTGAAGATATAGGCGAAGTTGAAGATGGAGAAATAGAATCCGTAGGCCTCTGCTCCAACGGCATTCTGCACGCCTACCTCAATGCCAAGAATCCACAGCGGCTTGACAATGATGTTGAGCAGCAGCACCCAAAAAAGACCGGAGACGAGTTTTTTGTTCAAAAGATGGAGATTAGAAGTTTTGAAGATTAGGAGTTGGTTAAGAGATATAAACTTAACTAATTGAGAATTAATTTAGATAAGAGTTAAAGGTTAAGGTTAGAGTCAAGGTTAAGGTTATTGGTCACTAAGTTCAATTTTCCATGTTTCTTCCATATCCCAGTTAGCGCGGAGTTCGAGCGTTTTCTGATAGTAGATAACCTTTTCGGGTTGAAGATGTTGCCAATAGTCGCCGGGATCCCAAGCTCCGTTGTTGTTGCGGTCGAAAATGGTGCGCACACGGTATTTGCCAGGTTTGAGATTGCTGAATTTCACATCGCCGTCTTCCTTGACAGGAGTGCTGTGGAGCAAGTTGTCTTTTTCGTCGAGAAGCTGAACTACCAAAGGCATTTGGGCGGATTCAACGTGGAAAAGAATGTTGCCGAAACTTTCGGGAGAGTTGACATCGGTAGTGACTTTGAGGCTGTCGGAGGCGACATCGTAGATGTTGGTGAACAGCTTTTCTTTGACGAAAAACTGGTATTTATTATTCGGCTTGGGCGTGAATTTGATGCGTGCGCTGAGCCCGAGGCTATCCCATTCTACTCCGGCGAAGGAGATGGAACTGTCTTTGAGATGGAGAATCTGCACCACCGAGTCGCCTTCGGGTCTGCCGTTTGGGGCTATAGGATCGGAAAAACGGATAAAGAGGGAATCGTAGAAATTGCAGTTCTGTCCAAAGGAGAAACTTGCCGTCGCTGAAGGTTTTCCTTTTTGGAAAGCGTTGCGTGACTGTGCGTTGCGTTTCGCGCGGTATTTCAATTTGAGGGTGTCGTTGATACCCGAGGCATCTTGGACATAGAGCAATGTGGAATCGATGTTCTTGGACAAAATCCAGATATTGATTGTATCGTGCAAAGAATTTATTTTCCACACGATAGAGTCGGTTGTTGAAATCGTAGGCGCTTTGAGCGGAGCGGCACTTGCCAATTGGATTCGGGAGAAATCCGTAAACTCGCTCTTGGTCAATCTTTGTGCCGTTTTTTCATTCTTTGAGAGGAAAAGTTGGTATATTGGATAGGCGGCGGTTTTTTCCACGGCTGATTTGAATGTGTTAGCCGAGTCGGTCTGTGTGGTGTCCTTGCGTGGAACGATATGGCTCGCCACCGGCTGGTCGGTCCAGGCAATCGCCTCTTCGGGATTGAATCGTAAGTTCTTGTTGCCATCGTCTAACGCCACAATACGATAATCTCCCTTGCGGATGTGGCTGAAGAGAAATTCCCCTCGCTTGTTGGTACGAGTTTGATATATAGGGTTTTGGTTGACCACTGCGGAATCTGGCGCATCGGCGGGATATGCCAAAACGGCAAGTGTATTTTCGGAAGGCTTGCCTGTGAGGGCGTCAACGATTTTTCCGCGCATTTCCATACTGTCGATGACGTTGCCGGTTGACAATGCGTATTCGAACGAAGGAAGTGGATTCCCTTCGTGGAAATCAATAATGGCTTCTTTGAACTGGAAGAGGTAGGTTACGTCGGGTTGCAAGGTGTCGCGAATGGTTACTTCCAGCCTGCGTCCGTTGGCCTTGTATTCGGGCTTCGGGTTCATTGGAGGAGACACAATGACGTTGTTGTCGGCGTCTTTCAACTGAATATATTCGTCAAAATCAATGCTGAAACGGTTGCCCGTAAAATGGAGCGACTCGTTTGCCGGTGACATTCCTTTGACCACAGGCTGTTCCTTGTCGACAGGGCCTCCATTTGGGTAGCCTTGACGGGCGCAACTTGCTGAAAACAAAATTATTGTCAGCAAACAACCAACACAAAAAAAGCTTTTTATATTTTTCATTACTATATAAACGAAAAAAATCGAAAAAGATTGTAAGGATAGTATAATTGGTGTCCTTTGAGATTGTAATTCTTGGGTTTCCAATATTTCGCTATAATTTCGTATCTTTGCAACTGAAATAAAAAACGCGCATAACAAAACTAATAAAACGCTAAATATGGACAATAATTTCAAGCAAAAGATTGACTCACTGATTACTGAAGTGTCGCAAGTTACCGACTTGCAAGCCAAATTGGACATTTTGAATTATATCGAACAGCAGTCCTCTTATATGTTGTGGGTGTTGCAGGATGAGGCTCACATCAATGAGGATGTGCAGAACTATTAATTTTGATTTTGAGGGTAGCGTATAGAGTGAAACCGACAACCGTTTTGCGTCACTCTAAAATCAAAAATGTCTTTGAACTATGAAATCTAAATGGTTGGCTTTGTCGTTTGGATTGCTTTTGGCAGTGCTTTCCTCCTCTTGCAGCGGGGGCTATAGTTTTACGGGAGCATCAATTCCACCGGGAGCCAAGACGTTGTCTTTGACTGCGTTTCCAAATTTTGCGACTACGATCAATCCTACACTGAGTCAGAAAATGTATGAGGATTTGCGTTCCATGTTTGAGTCGCAGACAAGCTTGAATGTGACCAATAGTGATGGTGATTTGCAGATAACGGGTGAAATAACGGGCTATTCCACGCAGGCTTCGGCATTGTCGAGCACCGACAATGTGGCTACCAACCGTTTCACTATTACTGTAAAAGTAAAGTTTGTCAATACATTGGATCCCGATGCTGATTTTGAGCAGTCTTTTTCGCGTTATCGAGACTATGACGCCAGTCGTGACTTCTCCATGGTGGAGAGTGGTTTGGTGTCGGAATTGGTTACTGAGTTGTGCGAAGATATTTTCAATAAGGCTGTAGTGAACTGGTAGTGATTTGTAGATGGTAGATAGGCAAAACGATAATTCTCGATTGTCAATTTCCAATGGTCGATTCCATAAACGACTTTGTGGTTGGCTGTTGGCTTTTGTTGGTGCGGCTGTCTATCTGCTGACCATGGAGCCGACGGTTAGTTTTTGGGATTGTGGAGAGTTCATCGCCTCGTCTTATTTCTTGCAGGTTGGGCATCCTTCGGGAGCTCCGCTTTATTGGTTGATAGCGCATTGCTTTTCTTGGTTGGCAGGTGGCAATGTCCACGCTGTTGCCGTTTTTTGCAATGCACTTTCCGCCTTGGCGGGAGGACTTACGGTGATGTTTCTTTATTGGACCATTTGCGACTTGCTTCCCAAACGCGACGGGTGGCTCTTCAGGTGCTTGCCTGCCGTTGGTGCGTTGTGCTATCTTTTCTGTGACACGGCTTGGTTCTCGGCAGTCGAGAGTGAGGTTTATGCCTTGGCGGTGCTTTTTGCCGCTGTCGCTTTTTGGTCGATGGTACAGTGGTGGCATAGCGCTTCGCAGCGATGCGACAAGTGGTTGCTGCTGACTGCTTTGTTGTTGGGTTTGGGTACATGTGTACATCTGTTGGTGCTTTTGGTAGTGCCGGCATTGTTGCTGATAATTATTTTCAAAGGCACTCAAAACAAGTCTGCCAAGGGCTATTTTGGGAAACGCATTGTGCGTATGATACCTCTTGCCGCTTTGTTCTTTGTTCTAGGACTGACGCCCTATCTTATCATTCCATTGCGTGCCGCTGGCAATCCTCCCATCAATGTGGGAAACCCGAGCAACGCAGAGCGGTTCAAGGCCTATCTTTCGCGTGAGCAATATGAGCATGCGCCACTCTATCCGCGAATGTGGCGTCATCACGAGAACGATGCGCTCTATAGTGCCGATTGGTCGGGTGGCGACAACGGTTTTGTGGGCAATATGCAGTATTTTGCCACCTATCAGCTTGGATACATGTATCTGCGCTATCTGATGTGGAATTTCTCTGGACGATTCAACGACGCTCAGGGCTTCGGAAATCTGCAAAATGGACAATTGCTTACGGGTATTCCGTTTATCGACAAGATGATTGTTGGTACTGGTGCCAAGCCTCCGCAATCGCTGTCGCACGGAAGACATGTCTATTTTCTGCTTCCGTTGTTGTTGGGTTTGTTTGGATTGTGTGTGCAAAGCGACAAGAAATCTTTTTGGGTGGTAATGACGCTGTTTCTGGTGACGGGTCTCGGGCTGTCGATTTTCCTCAACCATCCAACCTACGAGCCGCGCGAACGTGATTATGCCTATATCCTTTCGTTCTATGCCTTTGCTATTTGGATTGGGGTGGGTGCTACAGAACTTGCCAATAAAATCAAGCAATTACGATGGCGGAGGTGTTCCTTGTTGTTGTTTGCCATTCCGGCATTGATGGCTTTCCAAAATTGGGACAGCCACAATCGTTCTCATCGCTATATTGCCCGTGACGCTTCTTGCAATTTGTTGAAATCATGCGAAAAGGGGGCAATCTTGTTTACCTGGGGCGACAACGACACCTTCCCCGTATGGTATGTGCAGCAGGTGGAACAGGTGCGCACCGACGTGGAGGTTTATAACGTAAATCTTTATGGCTACCGCCAGTCGATGCAGTTGTTGAACGACAACCTCGGGAAACGTCCTATTTATCTGAGCTACTATGCGCAAGAGGAGTTCCGTCCCTTTGTGAATTGTGTGGCTACAGGCAATGCCTATAGGATCGACGCACAGTTGGACGACAGTGTGGACGTGGAGATGATGTACGACAATGTGATGCACAAAATGCAGTGGAGGGAAGTCGATAAGGCGTACGTCGATGAGGTTTCCTCTCGGTTTCTTGACCGCTATTGGCAGGGTGTCGTATTGTTGGCAAATCGTCTTGCCGCTTCGGGTGAGTTGAAGAAGGCGGAGCAGGTTCTCGACAAGACATTGCAAGAGATTCCGCTCAAAGTCATCCGCAATCCGCAAACGCTTTTTGATGTGCAACAAACGTTTTCTCAGTTGGATATGCCCCAATCTTCGGCGCTAAAAGCCGAGATCCGTTCTCGATTGGAAGAGGAACTTGCATACTACCACCGTTTGCCGCTTCGCAAACAGCGCCTCCTGCCTTTTACCATTCCACCGAGAGAATTAATATATGGACTGATAACAGTGAATAGTGACTAGTGACCTTAACCTTGACTTTAAACAACTATGAGCATTCTTGATTAATTCTCAATTCAACAAATCAACAGTTCAACAAATCTCCCAATCTTCAAATCTTTAACTCAACAAAATTTTGACTGGTCTTGTAATTAGAACTACTGGAAGTTGGTACCGTGTATTGGTCCAAGATACACCTGAAGCTTTGCCTTCGGGTTCGTTGAGCAATGAATACGATTGCCGTTTGCGTGGCAAATTCCGCACCCACAACAACAAGCAGACCAATCCTATTGCTGTGGGTGATCATGTGGTGTTTGAATTGCAACAAGATGGAACGGGCTTGATTACCGAGGTGGCGGAGCGAAGAAACTGCATCATCCGTCGTGCCACCAAACTCAGCAAACAGACCCATGTTCTGGCTTCCAATATCGACCTTTTGTGCGTTGTGGCAACATTGGGATTTCCACGAACCTCTACTGGTTTTATCGACCGTATGTTGGTAACGGCGGAGGCTTACCATATTCATGCTTGTTTGATTATCAACAAGATTGATTTGTGCGAAGAGTTCATGGAGGAGGTTGAGGACCTGAAACGGCTTTACGAAAATGCGGGATATCCTGTCTATCTGGTTTCCGCCTTGAAAGGTGTCGGCATTGATACTTTGCAATCGCTTGTAGCGGGCAAGATAGTGCTTTTCAGTGGCCATAGTGGAGTTGGAAAGTCGGCGTTGCTCAACACTTTCAATCCCGACCTGCATTTGCGGGTAGGGGAGGTGAGCGACTGGAGCTTGAAAGGCAAACATACCACCACTTTTGCTGAGATTTTCCCCATCACTTTGTCAGGTTCCAATCAAACCACCTATCTTATCGACTCACCAGGCATCAAGGAGTTTGGCATGGTGGATTTCACCGCCGAGGAACTTTCGCATTTCTTTCCTGAGATGCGTAGCCGGCTGCATGACTGTCAGTTCTCCAACTGCACCCATCGTCACGAGCCCCATTGTGCCATCAAGGCCGCCGTCGAGTCGGGCGAGATTGCTGAGGAAAGATATATTAACTATCTGAATATTATTGATTCATTAGAAGATAATACTCCTCGATAATTATATTTTTTGAGAATACAAACTATTCACATGAATCCTGGAAAGTCATTTTTTGCAAGTTGTAGGATAGTAACAACAGTTCTCTTGTTGTTTCTTTTGCCGAAATTTTCTTTCGCGCAGACGCCCGATGCGGTGGATGTGCTGCATTACGACCTTGATTTGGATGTGGGAAACGCACAGGCGCAGACTTTGCAAGGCACTGCCACGCTGACGGTGCGGTTGGTGCAGGCGTGCGACAGCATTGAACTGATGCTCAAGCCCTCCATCATTGATTCGGTAATGGTCAATGGTGAAGTGGTTGCAGGCTATTCTTTTTCAATGGACACGCTGAGAATTCCTTTGCAAGCTATCTCTGTGGGAGATACCTTTACCATAGCAATAGCCTATTCCAAGCGTGCCTACGTGGAGAGTTACGGATGGGGCGGCTTGCATTTCGACAACAACATCTATTACAATCTTGGGGTGGCTTTTAAGGAAGATCCGCATAATTTCGGTAGGGCTTGGTTTCCTTGCCGCGACAATTTCTACGACAAGGCCACCTATCGTATGACTGTTACGGCGCAGCCAGGCTGGCAAGCGTTGTGTTCTGGCCTTTGCGATACTGCATTCCTTAATGCTGACCAGAGTCACACATCGGTTTGGGTGCTTGACAAAAATGTTTCCACCTATCTCGTCTCCATGTCGGTGGCACCTTGGCAGATTCAGCAAGGTAGCGTGGAAGGTATGTATGGTACTTATCCTGTCACCCTTGGTTATTTCTCCGACAGTGTAGGTGTGGCAAATGCCTATGCTGAACTGGACAGTGTGGTGCCTATGTACGAGCGTTGTTTTGGACCTTACCGCTGGGATAGGATAGGCTATATCGCTACGCCTAAAGGCTCTATGGAACATGTTTCCAACATTGGATTGGTGAATCAATGCATGAATAGTATGGATTTGTCGTGCCAGTCGGTGATAGCTCACGAATTGTCGCACTCTTGGTTTGGCAACTTGGTGACTTGTGCCACCAGTGGCGACATGTGGTTCAACGAAGGAGGCGCTTCGTTCTGTGAAGAGGTGGCGCGTGAGGCTACGGCAGGCAAGGAAGCCGCCACGACCTATTACCAGGAAATGCTCGAAGAGGTATTGCGTACCGCCCATATCGACGATGGGGGCTATGTTCCTTTGTATGGTGTGCCGTCTGAACTTACCTACGGCAGCACGGTCTATCACAAGGGTGCCATGGTGTGGCATTCGCTGCGTGGCATGTTGGGCGACAGTCTTTTCTATGCTACGATGCAGCGCTTTTTCCGTGAGCAGGCTTTTGATACCATCGGTAGCCATCGCCTTTGCGAACTTTTGAGTGACTATTCGGGTGTCGATTTGCGCGAGTTCTTCGATTTTCACGTCTTTGATGCGGGTTTTGTGGATTATGAGCTTCAGCTTGTCTATTCCGTGCAGGAACAGGATGCTTGGTGGACGCAGTTCCGTATCCGTCAGCAGACTGTGGCGGCGGAGCGTTCATTGTGCCATGGCAAGATTCCTGTAACGTTCTTCTCCGCTTCCCGCGAACAGTACAAGCAGTGGTTTGAAGTTGACGATGCCGACCAGCTGTTGTGGGCTGGCGTTCCCTTCGAGCCTGTGTTTGCCATCGTGGATTACGACCATGAACTTTCGGATGCCGTTACCGACGATGCGGTGCAGCCTACCTACAGTGGCAACAAGTCGTTGCCTTTGGCGCATGCCATGTTGCGTACTACTTCGGCGGATCCAAACTATTATGTGCATGTCGCTCATCATTTTGCAAAGCCTTTTGACTGCGATACCATTGAGGGCATTGTTCGTACAGCCAACCGCTATTGGGTTGTGGACGGCATCTTCCCCGAGTCGTGTCAGTCGTTGGGTTATTTTGAATTTTCGCGCCAAGGCAATAGCGGCGATTGTCCTAATCTTGATGCAGGTTTCTATTTTCGTACCACCTCGCTGGATTCCATCCGTTTGCTGTGGCGTCCCGATGCATCGTCCCGTTGGCAGGTGATTTCCGACCATCGCAATGGCAATACCCTAAGTGGCTATTTTATTGCCGACCAGCTGCGCAGAGGCGAATACACCCTTGCCGTGATTGACAGCAATTTCCGTAATATTGTCGGCGTCGCAAAGGTTGATTCCGACAAGCAGTCGTTGCGGGTTTGCCCCAATCCTGCCAAAGATAGTTTCAACGTCTATTTCAATGACTTTGGCCAGGATGCGACACTTTCGCTAACTGACTTGATGGGGCGCGAAGTGCTGCGTAGAGAAGGGGTGCGCAATGGCGATGTGCTTTCGGTGAAGTTGCCTTCGGGAAACTATATTGTCACGATTAAAAATAATTTCTTATCTTTGCAATCTAAAATCATTGTGTTATGAAGAAGTCATTGATTGTTCTTGTCGCCCTCGTTATGGGTGCTTTCCAATATGCTCAAGCTCAGTATGTGCAGGGTCGTCCCGCCACGGAGTATATGTTCAAGATCGAGGCTGGTTATATGCCTTTTGTGACCAATATCTTTGAGAAAGCAGAATCGGGTTATATTCTTGCCAACCAAGAACATGCGGCAGGACTGAATATCATGAACGGTTGGAACATCAGTCAGGATTTCTTCTTGGGATTTGGCGTAGGCTATGCTTGCCTTTCTCCATTGAACGATTTCAGCAAGATGAGCCACAATGCGTTGGCATTTGTAGATTTTGATTTCCGTCCTTTGCAGGACGAGTTCGCTCCCATGATTGGCGCACGTATTGGTGGAAGTGCCATGATACCCACAGGTGAGCATGAATTCACCTTAGGACCCTACGCCGAAGTCTATGGTGGTTTGAACTGGTACTACCGTCACCGCTACAGCAACATGGAACGCAACTACCACAGCTGGTATGTGGAACTGGGCGTCGCTTACATGTACCGCACCATCTTGCTTCCCATCCGCATCGGCTGGAGACTGTAAATGCCGAAAATTTTTCTGAGATAAATAAAAAGTCGTTCAATTTTGAACGACTTTTTTTATTAATCTATGTGGGAAAAACTTATTTGTAGATAAGGTACCGTTGCCGTATTTCCTTGAATTGGCTGAGGGCGGGTTCCCAAGAGGAACGGATTACGGCTTCGGAAATGCCGTCTTTAAGCTGTTGGCGTAGGTCGCCGTTGCCGGCAAGTTTCTCGAAAAAGTTGCTTTTCAGGAAAAAGTTCTCGCCGTTGGTGCCTCGATACATCTCGATAAGATAGGCAAGGTCGAACTTGTCGGGCTTGGGGACTTTGCGCAGGTCTATGCCGTGGCATTTCTTGCCTTTGAAGGGTGGATTGTCGCTGACGTGAGGTATGGGGCGCGGCGTGAAGGAATAGCTTTGGAACTGCGATTTCCGTTGGGCTTTGTAGTTGGGACTTCCTATGACCTCAAAGGGAAAGTCGGTGCCACGTCCGACGCTGATATTGGTGCCTTCGAAAAGGCAGAGGCTGGGATAGAGTGCGATGGCTTGGTCGGTTTGTAGGTTGGGCGATGGCGCCACGGGAAGGTGATAGCAGCTGTCGTGGGTGTAGTTGCGCAGCGGAATGACGGTGAGGTCGCATTCCACGCCTTTGTTGAGCCAGTGCTCTCCGTTAATCATGCCTGCATATTCGCCTATCGTCATGCCATAGACGATGGGGACGGGGTGCATGCCTACGAAAGATTGGTACTTCATGTCCAACACGGGACCATCTACATAGCTGGCGTTGGGGTTGGGGCGGTCGAGTAGGAGTAGGGGAATGTTGCATTCGGCGCAAGCTTCCATTACGTAGTGGAGCGTGGAGATATAGGTGTAGAAGCGGCATCCGACATCTTGGAGGTCGAATATGACCAAGGTGATGCCTTGCAGTTGTGTGCTGGAAGGTTTTTTGTTGTTGCCGTAGAGCGAGAGGATGGGTAGGCCAGTTTGGGCGTCTTTTCCACTTTGTACATGAGCGCCGGCTTCGGCGTCGCCACGGAATCCGTGTTCGGGACTCATAATGAGTCGCACGTCGGCTCCGCAGGAGAGCAGTGTGTCCACCAAATGCCGTTTGCCAACCAACGAGGCTTGGTTTGCCACCACGGCAAGGTGTTTGTCTTGGGTGCAGTTGAGGATGGCATCTATCTGTTCGGCACCCACCACAATGCGTTGTGCTTGCATCGGGACGATGCAGAGTAGCAAAAGTATGGAAAATAGGATATTTCTCATTCCTTATTTTGTGCCAGTGTGACCAAAACCGCCAGTTCCCCTTTGGGTGTCGGTGAGTTCGGTTACTTCTATCATCTGTGCTTGTTCGTGGCGGGCGATGACCATCTGGGCGATGCGTTCTCCGTTGTTGATGACAAAGTCCTCGGAGCCCAAGTTGATGAGGATGACGCAAATCTCGCCGCGATAGTCGGCGTCGATGGTGCCAGGGGAGTTGAGCACGGTGATGCCCTTTTTCAAAGCCAGTCCGCTGCGCGGACGGATTTGGGCTTCAAAACCAGCGGGCAGTTCCATGAAAAGTCCCGTCTTGACCATGCCACGCTGTAAGGGCTTGAGGGTGATGGACCCTTCGGGCAGAAAAGCCTTGAGGTCGAGACCTGCAGACTGTGCGGTTTCGTACTGAGGGAGTGAATGATGGGAGCGGTTGATGATTTTGATTTCCATGGAAAATGTGTTAAAAATAGGGGACAATGATCGGTCTATGCGTCATTAGTCCCCCAAAAATTTAATGAATTCTTATTTTTTGATGAGCACTTCGTCAATCATGCCGTAGGCCTTGGCCTCTTCGGCCGTGAACCAATGGTCGCGGTCGCTGTCGGCGTGTACCTGTTCAAAGGTCTGTCCGCTGTGCTTGGCGATGATTTCGTAGAGTTCGGTCTTGAGTTTCTGGATTTCGCGAACGGTGATTTCCATGTCGGAAGCCTGACCTTCGGCGCCACCCATAGGTTGGTGAATCATCACGCGGCTGTGGGGCAGAGCGCAACGCATGCCTTTCTCGCCGGCGCAGAGCAATACGCTTGCCATAGAGGCTGCCAAACCGGTGCAGATGGTGGCAATCTTAGGCTGGATGTACTGCATGGTGTCGTAGATGCCGAGACCTGCATATACCGATCCTCCGGGAGAGTTGAGGTAAATCTGGATGTCCTTCTGGCTGTCAACGCTTTCGAGGAAAAGCAACTGTGCTTGGATGACATTTGAGGTGTAGTCGTCGATGGCGGTGCCGAGGAAGATGATGCGGTCCATCATCAAGCGGCTGAAGACGTCCATCTGGGCAACGTTCAGCTGACGCTCTTCAACGATGTAGGGGGTGAGAGAGTCTTTGAAATTGGCGTGGTTCAGTTGACGGTTGAGGGCGGCGGTGTACTTGGCGTAGGTGGTGCTGCTGATGCCGCAATGCTTGGTGGCGTATTTTTCGAATTCGTTCATATGATAAAATTATTAATTAATTTCAGAATAAAGGTGAATAGTGATTAGTGACTTGTGACCAGGGAACTTTAACAATGATTCTTTATGAAGATTGAATGGTGTAAAATGGTTCGTTGTCTCTAAATAATAAAGTCAGAAAGCAAGATTTATTACAATTGTCTGTCATTTTATCATTCACAGTTGCCTTTCAGCAATTCTGGTCGGCGCTCTTTGGTGCGTTGAATGGCTTGGTCGTAGCGCCATTGTTCGATTTTGGCGTGGTTTCCGCTGAGCAGGATGTCGGGCACTTTCCATCCACGAAACTCGGGTGGACGTGTGTATTCTGGCGGAGCCACAAGACCGTCTTGGAACGAATCGCTGAGGGCCGACTGCTCGTCGCCTATCACGCCGGGGATGAGGCGGATAACGGTGTCGCAGATGACTGCCGTGGCAAGTTCGCCACCCGTGAGCACATAGTCGCCGATGGAGATTTCCTTGGTGATGAAATGTTCGCGCACGCGCTCGTCAATGCCTTTGTAGTGGCCGCAGAGAATCATAAGATTCTGCTTGAGAGAGAGTTCGTTGCTCATCGATTGCGAAAGCATTTCGCCATCGGGTGCGGTGTAGATTACTTCGTCGTAAGTGCGTTCCTTTTGTAGGTCTTCGATGCAGTTTACCAACGGCTCTACCGCCATCACCATGCCAGCGCCGCCGCCGTAGGGATAGTCGTCCACGCTGCCGTAGCGTGTGAGCGAGTAGTCGTGGAGGTCGTGGAAATGTATTTCAGCCAAATGCTTGTCCTGTGCGCGTTTGAGGATGGATTCCTCAAAGAACATGGACATCATGTTGGGGAAAAGTGTGAGTATGTCGATTCTCATTTATAGATTTACAGATTTATAGATTTGCGGATATATAGAGTCTGAACATCTGAATATCTTCAAATCTTCTACACTTATTAGCGCACTCTTAAACGTTTGCCCAGAGGAAGGATTGCGGTTTCACGAATGCCGTTGAGTTGGCAGAGTTTGCGGACGGTGGTGCCGTTGCGCTTTGCGATTTTGCTGAGGGTGTCGCCGCTGCGCACCTTGTAGTATTTGCTGCCGCTGCTGCTTTTCCCCGAAGAGGCATTGCTGGCGCCTTTCTTCGCCACTTTGCGGAACGAATTGGGAGTGAGGTGGAGCGTTTCGGAAATCAGTTCGTGGGAGTAGCAGTCAATGACGTTTTCGGGATTCATGGCGTTGCCCAGGTAGCGGATCTCGAAATGGAGGTGGCTGCCATAGGAGCGGCCGGTATTGCCGCAGAGTCCGATGACTTCACCAGCCTTGACAACATCGCCGGGGATGACGTTGCGCTGTGAGAGGTGGGCGTAGTAGGTCTCCAATCCGTTGTTGTGACGGATGACAATCAAATTGCCGTAGGAGCCGTTGTATTTCGACACACGCACGGTGCCGTCAAACGCGGCATAGATGGGTTCTCCTTTGGGGAGCGCAAGATCGACACCATAGTGGAAACGGCGGCGGCGTGGTCCGAAATGCGAAGAGACGCGTGCCGAATGGGGTGTGGGGAAGGAGAAATGCTTGTCAGAAAGGATTACGGTGTCGTTGATGTGTGCGGCATCCTTTCGGGGATAGTGAATCATTTCCGAGTCAAAGCTCTCGTAAAGGATTTCATTTTCGCTCTCGGCACCCTCGTCCTCAATCATTTGGAAGACTTGCATAGGCAAGTCGGGGTCGTCGTGATATTCGGCATCGCCTTCTGCCATCAAAGGAGGGGGCGGCACGACGGGCTTGCGGTAGATTTTATTTTCGTCCTCGGGAGGAGGCGTCTTTTGGTCGATTTCCACGTCACCGAAGTCCTCGTCATGGTAGATGAGCTCCATTTTGTTGACCTTGATGACTGATTTTTTGTCCTTTCCTGTGGTGTCTTGTTGTGCCCAAGACTGCCAAGGCAGGAGAGTTAATGCTGCGAGAAGAATAATAAGTTTATAGTGATGCATGAAATTTAGTCTCTTTGAAATACTATAAATTGCAAAGATACGAAAAATTAGTGAAAGGGAAATGGTAAAAAAAGTGAATAATGAAAAGGAAGTGATTGGTGACCGGTGATTGGTGATTAGTGACTGGTGAATAGCGATTAGGCTTTACATTATCAATTTTCTATTTTTTTCACGACTTTTACCACTTGGACGGTAATAGGCAAGATGATGATTTCGTAGATGGTTTTGAGCCCTACCTGTATGAGTGCGAGCCAAAGCATGTCTTTCCAAGGAATGATACCTCCGAAGGCGAGGGGGAAGAAGATGATGGAGTCGGTTGTTTCGCCGTAGATGGTGGAGAGGATGGCGCGAACGGAGAAGTGTTTTCCTTTTTGGACGATTTTCATTTTCTCCATCGTGTATGCGTTCAGTAACGACCCTGCGAGGAACGCTACAAACGAGGCCCCCGTGATACGCGGAGTGAGTCCGAAAATGGAGTGAAACCCTTCTTGGTTGGTGTAGTAGGGTGCGGGAGGAAGTATGTCGCAGATCGCGCCGGCACCTACAAAAAAGAAGTTCATCAAGAATCCCATCCAGATGAGCTGGCGGGTCTTGCGGAATCCCCATACTTCGCACACCACATCGTTGATGATGTAGGAGATAGGGAAGATGATGACGCCGGCGGTCTGGCTGAAGCCAAAGAAAGCGAATTGTTTGGTCTCAAAGAGATTTGCTGCGATAAGGCAGACTACAAAGAGAATGCTGAAGAAGAGATACAGCACGCTCACCTGTTGGTTTTTGAATTTCATGGTCTTGTTTTTTTCGCGTGGTTGTCAAGGACACGACTGATGTAATTGAGAATTAGTTAAGGTTAAGGTCAAGGTCACAACTTCTTCCAAGGTTTTGTAATGCCTAAGGCTGGGGTGCCTTTGTAGTAGCGGGCTTCGAGGTCGGTGCCATTTTTGGCGAGTTTGAACTTGATGCTGAACATTTTTCCAGAAAATGGGTCGTAGAGTTTTCCGTTCACCCATTCGTCTTTCTTGAATTTCAGGTTACGAAAAATATACACTTGGTCGTAGCGACGTTTGCGCAGTTGTGGATCGGGGTTGTTGTCGTCGCAACGCACCGAGCCATCGGCATTGGTGGGGTGGTTGACCCATACGAGGCGACCTTGGTAGGAGCCGTCTTTCGCCTTGGTGATAAGCACGTGTCCGATGTCGTCGGTAATGATGGATTCGAGCACGTAGGTACCCAATATTTGGTCAGCTTCCACTTTCTGCGCAAAAGTGTTGGAGGAAAAAAGGACTGAGAGGATCAGCGCAATGGATTTGAAGAGTCTCATTGAATTGAAAATTGAGAGTGGGTCAAATGAGAATTAGTTAAGGTCAAGGTTGCTAGTCACTGAAGTTTTCGCGGATTTCCTTCTTGAGGAATTCCAAAGCGGCGTCGGTGGGAGCTTGCTTTGCGGCGGTGGCGAAAATGGTTGCGGCGAGGGTTGATGTCTCGGCGGTTGCGGGCAGCTGTACGGCTGAGCTGTTGATGATGTTGATCATCTCCTCTTTGGCTTCGCGGATGCGAGTCCAGGACTCGGAAGAGAGATAGACCTGCTGGCTGAGGTTGTGTTCCCATTCGTCGCGGATGTTCTTGGTCATCACGCCTTGTAGCAGACGGAGATCCATACCGGGAGTGTAGCAGCGGAGGATGAGGCTGTCGGGAGATATGCGTTCCAGAAAGAGCACCATGCGCTCGTAGGCTTGGAGGCGGATAGGCGTAACCACCTTGAGGGCTTCGGCGTGCTGGTCGAGTTTCATCTGGAGCAGCAGAGTTTTCTGCTGGTTCTTGAAATAGGACTTGATGATTTTGTAGAAAATCCAGCCCATGACGGCTACGGTTGCTACTACGGTAAGGATAACGAGGAGGATGAAAAGGATGGGGGACATTTTGTTGTTGATTTGTTGAATTGTTGAGTTGTTGAGTTGAGAGTTATGAGTTAAAGTCAAGGTCAAAGTCAAGGTTAAGGTCAAAGTCACTAATCGCTAGTCGAGCTTGAGCACTGCGAGGAAGGCGCTTTGTGGCACTTCCACGTTGCCTACCTGGCGCATGCGTTTCTTGCCTTCTTTCTGTTTCTCGAGCAGTTTGCGCTTACGTGTGATGTCGCCGCCGTAGCACTTGGCGGTTACATCCTTACGCACTTGGCGCACAGTTTCGCGGGCGATGATTTTGCCTCCGATGGCTGCTTGGATGGCCACGTCGAACTGCTGGCGCGGGATGAGGTCTTTGAGTTTCTCGCACATGCGTCGTCCGATGGGGTAAGCGTTATCGACATAGGTGAGGGTTGAAAGCGCATCCACGGGGTCGCCGTTGAGCAGGATTTCAAGCTTGACGAGCTTTGAAGGCTGGTAGCCGTTGAGGTAGTAGTCCAACGAGGCGTAGCCTTTGGAGATGGATTTGAGTTTGTCGTAGAAATCAAACACCACTTCGCCGAGAGGTAGGTCAAAGGTAATCTCGATGCGGTCGGTGGTGAGATAGTTCTGGTTTTTCAGGATGCCGCGTTTGTCCATGCAGAGCTTGATGACGGGACCGATGTAGTCGGCCTTGGTGATGATCTGCGCATGGATGTAAGGCTCATAAACTTCGCTGATGTTGTTGGGTTCGGGCATTCCCGAAGGATTGTAAACGTCTATCTCGGAGCCGTTGGTGAGCTTGACCTTGTACTGCACGTTAGGCACGGTGGTGATGACGTCCATATTGAACTCGCGGGTAAGACGTTCCTGAACGATTTCCATGTGGAGCAGTCCGAGGAATCCGCAACGGAAGCCAAATCCTAGTGCAAGTGAACTTTCGGGTTCGAAAGTAAGAGATGCATCGTTGAGCTGCAGCTTTTCGATGCTGGCACGCAGCTCTTCGTAGTCGTCGGTATCGACGGGATAGACGCCGGCGAAGACCATCGGCTTGACGGCCTCGAAGCCTTCGATGGCTTTCTCGCAAGGATTTTCAACGTGGGTGATGGTGTCGCCTACGCGAACCTCCTTGCTGGTTTTAATGCCGCTGATGATGTAGCCTACGTCGCCAGCCTGCATGGTTTTGCGAGGTTCCATGTTGAGGCGCAGCACACCGATTTCGTCAGCGTGGTAGTCCTTCTCGGTGGAGATGAATTTTACCCAGTCGTTGGTCTTGATGGTGCCGTTGATGATGCGGAAATAGCTGATGATGCCGCGGAAAGGATTGAAGACCGAGTCGAAAACCAATGCTTGGAGCGGAGCGTTCTCGTCGCCTTCGGGTGCGGGGACGCGGTTGACGATGGCTTCGAGGATTTCGGGCACGCCTTGTCCAGTCTTGGCGCTGCAAGAAAGGATATCTTCGCGGGGACATCCGATAAGGTCCATGATTTCGTCGGCTACCTCTTCGGGCATGGCGCTGTCGAGGTCTATCTTGTTCATTACAGGAATGATTTCCAAGTCGTTCTCCAAAGCGAGGTAGAGGTTTGAGATGGTCTGTGCCTGAATGCCTTGAGTGGCGTCCACCACAAGCAAGGCGCCTTCGCAGGCGGCAATGGAACGCGATACTTCATAGCTGAAGTCCACGTGGCCCGGAGTGTCGATGAGGTTGAGCACATAGTCTTCGCCCGTTGTGGTGCTTTTGTAGTTCATCTGGATGGCGTGGCTCTTGATGGTGATGCCGCGTTCCTTTTCCAGTTCCATGTCGTCAAGCACCTGGTCTTGCATCTCGCGCTGGGAGACGGTGTTGGTGTATTCAAGTAGTCGGTCGGCAAGCGTGCTTTTGCCGTGGTCGATGTGGGCGATGATGCAGAAGTTGCGAATGTTCTTGTTCATCGAGATAGTGATTAGTGTATTAGTGAATAGGAGATATTCAAAATTCCTTCCTATAGGAAAAACAACAAAAAGTAGCGAACAACGGATGGCTGTTCGCTACTTGGTTGGCGTGTAGCGCGAAAGAAAAACTTATTTCTTGGGAGTTACTTCTTTCTGTGCAGGCTGAGCCTTTACGGTTGTGGGCTGGGCTTTCAGTTGAGCCTTTGCGGGCTGTTTTGCCTGAGGAGCCTTTTCACATTTCTTGGCTTCTGCTTGTACGGGTTTTGCAGCTTGTTTTTCGCAGCAGGGCTTTGCTTCTGCTTTCTGAGCCTGAGCTTCCACTTTCACTGCTTGGCCGTGGTTGCACTGGTGATTGCATTTGTGTTGGCATTCAACCTTTGCAGGTGCTGCTTTCACTTCTTTCTTAACGGGTTCTTGTGCATTGGCAATGGTCATGCCCATTACGATAGCGGCTGCTAATAAAACTACTTTTTTCATTGTGATTTTAATTGGTTAATTCTTTTAACGCAATACTTTTAAAAATATTGCGCCACTGTTGATTATTTTTGTTGATGAAACAAGTTTTTTTGACTTCTGTTTTATTAGTATGGTTTGAGTGGGTTTTATTGCATCTTTTTATAATTCTCCGCAGATTAAAAAATCCCGCATCAGTTCCTTGTACCAACTTGAACGGGTGTGGTCTTGGTTTCTCAGACAGTGGGTGGACTGTTGTGGACACTCGGTAATGCCTTTTTTGAGTGTGAGTACGAACCGTTTCGGAGGCTTGGAAGGAAGGGTTTTTACGCAAGTTGTGGAGTAGATTGAAAATCCCGACATGAGGCAAAGGCGTGTGAATTCATCAAAAACCTCTGGCGGAATGCAAACGGAGAATAGTCCGTCGTTTTCCAGCAGTGTGTAGGCTCCGTTTATAAGTGTGGGAAAGGGTAGGCTGGAGGTGTGTCGTGCGCGTGTGCGACCTTGGTTTGGACATTCAAGACTGCGGTCGAAGTAGGGTGGGTTGCAGACTATGGAATCGTATCTTTTGATGTTGATTTGTTGATTTGTTGATTTGTTGATTTGAAGATTAGGAGATATGGAATTGGATTTTAGATATTCTTGCAATGAGATGTGAATGAGTGAAATGCGATCTTCCCACGGAGAGTGGCTAAAGTTGTACTGCGCATCTTCTACGGCATCTGCATCAATCTCTATGGCGGTGATCTTGCTTTCTGGATACCGTTGCGCCAGCATCAAGGAGATGATGCCGGTCCCAGTGCCGATGTCGAGGATAGTCCGACCTCCTGTGGCAAGGGTGCCGAGGAGGTCGCTATCGGTGCCTACTTTCATGGCGGCATGACTTTGGCGGATAGTGAATTGCTGATAGTTAAAGAAATCGGAAGCCATGTCGTACGTTTAGTTTGGAGTCCCTGATTACTATTCTCAATTCACTTTTTACAATTCATTACTTACCGAACATTACTTTTTCGGAGTCGAAGAGTTTGGTGAGAATCCATGCACCCAAGCCTGCATAGACGAGGTTGGAGCAGATGGTGAGCACCAAGGTCAAGACGGTGGCTTCGTGTGCCATTACGGCGGTCATTGCCATTACGCTGTTGTAGAAGGGAATGAGGTAGAGTGTTGGATTTTCGGTGGCGCCGCCCATGATCATGGGCATCATGCCAACAACTATCATCATCAACGATACGGGTATGTTGATGGTGGAGGCTTGCTTGACATCCTTTGCGATGGCGGAGAGGTTGGAGATTACGCTGATGAGTACCAGTACCGTGCTCAGCAATACCAGCAGCAGCAAGATGTATTCGCTTGCGCTGTAGAGGTTTGTATCCATATTCAGTTCGTCGGCATGGAACATCTTGGGCAGGGAGAGGATGATGCCGATGAAGCTGGAGAGACCGCTGAGTGTGGCGAAGACAGAGAGAGAGATGATTTTGCCTAAAGCCAGTTGGCTGCGTTTCATTGGGGTGACAAGCAGGGTGGCAATGGTGCCACGTTCTTTCTCGCCGGCGATGGAGGCGGGCCCTACAGCCATGCAGCCCGAGAAGAGGAGCATCAGCAGGAGCATGGGGATGAGTTGCGACAGCACATTGGAAATCACCTCGCTTTCGTCACTTTGGTCGAAGCTTGGCGAGTCGGCATCGTCGTAACGGTTTACGTCGAAGCGGTTGCAATAGCTGTCTTCGTAGGCATTGAGAGCGCCGTCGAGCATGTGGTAGGTCATACTCGAACCATCGTTGACGGAGTTGTAGAAAATCTTGATGTTGGGTGCCAGCGTCTCAGATGCGGGGACGTAGTTTGCCACAAGGGAGTCGAAATTCTCGGGGAAAATCATGTAGGCGATGTTGTTCTCCTTGTCGCCCAATTGTTTCATGATGTCTTCTGATACAATGTCGTGCGTGACAATGTTCATGGGAATAGAGTCGAAGAGTGGTAGTATTGACGGTGGCAGATTTTCCACATAGACGGTGGTGGGTTCGGTGGCTTCTACCGTGAAATTGCTTTCACTCATGTTGTCGCCCATAAGACTATAGATGATGTAGATGAGCAAACCAGGCATGATGACCGTCGTGAAGACCATCGAACGGTCGCTGAAGAATCGAGTGAATTCTTTCTTGATAATGGTGAGTGTATTGTTGATTTTCATAATTTTATTGATCTAAATAATAAGTTGTCAAGGTCAAGGTTAAGGTCAAGGTCGTCAAATCGTCAAATCTTCATTCTCTTTGTAGATTTCAAAGAATCGGTCTTCAAGCGAGAGTCCGTCGCAGATGGCTTGGAGGGTGTCGCAGTGGGTGAGTTTGCCGTTGATGATGATGCCCACGCGGTCGCAGAGTTTCTCCACCAGGCTGAAGATATGCGTGGACAAGATGATGGTTTTGCCTTCGGCGCGAAGCTCTTGCAGGTAGTCGGTAACGGTGCGTGCCGTGAGTACGTCAAGTCCGTTGGTGGGCTCGTCGAAGATGATGATGTCGGGATTGTGTACCAAGGAGATGACCAACGACACTTTCTGTTTCATGCCGGTAGAGAGGTCTTTGACTTTCACCTCGGCGAACTTGTCTATGCCGAAGCGTTCAAACATGCTTTTCTTGCGTTCTGCCATCACGCTGGGATCCACTTGGTGGAGGTTGCTGAAGAAATCGAAGAGATAGTTGGGCGTGAAGAAATCTTCCAGTTTCAGCTCGCTGGTCAGGAAACCAATTTTGGCGCGTACCTTTTCGGGCTGCGCAACAATGCTGCAACCATCTACCCAGGCGTCGCCTTTGTCGGGCTTGATGAGGGTGGCAAGCATGCGCAGCGTGGTGGTTTTGCCTGCGCCGTTGGGTCCCAAGAGACCGAAAATCTCGCCCCGATTGGCGGTAAAGGTCAGATTGTCAACCGCAACCTTTTGTTTTGACTTGGTGCGTTCGATTTTTTGTTGCTTTTTGGAAAGGGTGAAGGTTTTGCATAATCCTTCAACGCGCAAGATTTCTTCCATATTATTGATTCTTTATTTTAGTTAAAGGTTTTTAAATCAAGGTGACTAGTGATTAGGGGGACAATTCTCAATGCTAGGGCTCGACAATTTCCAGACTTTTCTTGCCACAACAACCATTACTACTGCCATTACGGCGACATAGACTTCTATAACCCAGATGGGTAGCATTCCTTTTTGGCAAAAGGCGGCGGGAATGTCCAAGGCGGCATGAAGCAATATTGCCAATGGATACAGCCAAAAACGCTTGCTGTCGCGGGCTGCGACAAACACCAGCACCGAGGCGCAGATGTGGAAAGTGATGGCGCAGAGTCGTTCCAAGAGTGCCACGCAGCAGATTCCGGGCGAAAGACTCTCCAGAGTGGTGACGATAGTCTGGCTTCCTTCGTTTTCCATCAGTTGTGTCAATCCATCAATTCCGTTGCTGTTGTAGATAATCATGAACATCGCATATACCAAATAGGAAACACCCATCACCAAGATGGCTTCGATGCCGCCGTGGCCGAGTCCGTAGCTGATGGCGTCTTTTTTGTCGGACGCTTTGCGCATCAAGGTCTTGAAGGCCACCAGGCGGCCGGTCTCTTCAAAAATACCTGCAGCAAATCCGCCATAAAGTGCGTATGCCCAAATATTTCCGTTCAGAAAGCGTGAAATGGGATTGTCCATCGTAAGGCAGAAACGGTGCATCACGCCTTCCAGAACATATACAAAGACGATGAAAATGAGCGTGCCGACAAAGAAATGTTTCCATTTTCCGCCAGCATGTCGTTTCCAATAAGCCATGCCAACAATCGGGATGGCGATTGCCACAAAGGCAAAAAGAAAAAGTAGGATAGGGGACATTATAAAGAATTGAGAATTAATCAAATTGAGAATGGGGCAAATGAGAATTAGTAAAGGTCAAGGTTAAGGTTAACGTCAAGGTTCACTATTTTATTCCGATTTTGTTCGTAAAATAGATGCTCAGTGCGATGAGTATTACACAAAGGACGATGGTTGACCAGAGGATGAAGGTTTCGTTCTGGGTCAGATGGCAAATTGTCATCAAGATGGTGAAAAACAGACTGAGGATACCTATCATGATGTAGCGGTAGCCGTTGGTGTCGTTGGCGAGGTCCATGCGTCCCATACGCCATTTCCCATTGATTCGGACGAGGGAGTAGCTTTTGTTGAGTTTGGGATATTTCAGCGAAAGGAACGCCACCACATGGAGGAATACAATCATAAAGAAATAGAAGCAGACGTCTGTCCAAACGATGGGGTGACGTAGCAGCAGAGTGATGAGGCCACCTACGAAAATGACGGCAGAGACTATCAATAGAATCTTGAAAATGGTTTTGTTCCTTTCTAACATTTTGGGAGATTTGAAGATTATCGAATTGAGAATTATTTAGTTGAGAATTTAGAACTTAAAGTCAGTTAAGAGCTTATCAAATTGAGAATGGAGAATTAATTAATGTCAAAGTCAAGGTCAAGGTCACTACTCACATCTACATTTATTTACTTTTATGGCAAAGTAGAAGACGATTACCAGCATGATGGCGCAGGTGGAAAAGAAAATAAGGTCCTCATTGTCGGAGAACAATAGTCCGCCAATCATCAAGACCATAACCACCGCCAATGTTCCGTACATGACTTTGTAGTAACCATTTGGGTCAAGAATAGGGGTCTGCTTTTCTTGCTTTTTGAGACGTCGTTGTTTGAGTGATACTTTGTTTTGGAGTGTCTTCAGTTTTGGGAATCGGGCAATCAGAACGCCGATGGCAATCGCAAAAACCATACGGATAGGATCTCGGAATACCTCCCAGCTTAAATCCTTGGGATGCAACAGTACAAAACTCAGCACAATCCCCACGAGGAGTACCGCCGCGAGGATGAACAGGATTTTTGCTATGATTTTGTTGCGTTCTAACATATTATAACCTTGACTTTGACTTTGACCTTGACCTTGACCTTAACGTTAATCCTTTAGTTGACTTTCTTGATTGATCGAAAGAGCCTTATGAAAAGCCATACAAACAATCCAAGCGATGCAAAACCACCTATTCCAAACAGCACATCCGTGACATTCTCGTTAAGTAATTCTGCATCATCAATAATGCTGACCGTGGCATAGAAACTCACGAAAAACAAAATCAGCCCTTCCTTAAAATAATCCAAACTCTTGTCGTACTGATAATTCCCATTGACCGTTATTTCGTCATCATGATTTTGTTTCTTCTTATCTAAAACGAAAGAGATTAGGGGGATTACGCCTAAAATGAGGAGGTCGAAAACAATTATGAATAGGTTCTCACCCAAGGCCGAGCGAATCATTGTCCACCTTTCGGGGTTGATGATACAAGTGACCACGATGTCTATCGTTGTGGCTACAATCATCAGCAGGGAGAGGACTGTCAAAATTTTGAATACCAACTTATTTGTCTTCATCTTCTTTGGTGTTTTTGGTGGCTTACTTTTTAGGCCATTTTTTGTTGGGACATATAAAAGGGCGGAACAGCCTGATAAAAAGCAAAATGGCTAAGACGAAGGCAACTATGAAGCAAATGCTCAAAAGGGTATCTGTCAAATCTTCGTTTAGTATTTTTGCATCATTTAAGATGTGGCTGAGGCTACAGGTTGCCCACACAAAGAGACAGACACCTGTTGAGAAGTAGTCGATGCTGTTGTCGTACAGATAGCCATCTTTTTTCACTTTGTAGATTAGGTTGGAAATTGGTAGAAATCCCAAAAGGAGAAACTCGAAGATGAAGAGCAACAGGTTGTCTTTCAGGGATGAGACCGCCATTCCAATCCGCTCGGGGTGGATGGTGCAAGTTACTATGAGACCTATTGCCGTCACAACAACCATCAGTAAGGATACCGTTGTCAGAATTATGAACACCAACTTATTTGTCTTCATCTTCCTTGGTGGTTTTGGTGGCAGACTTTTTGGGGTAGCGTTTCGACTTCTTCAACGCTTCGGAGAGAATCCATTCTATCTGGCCATTTGCACTACGGAACTCGTCTTCCGCCCATTTCTCAATGGCAGCATAGACTTCAGCGTCAACCCGCAGTGCAAAGGTCTTTTTCATGATAGAGGAGATTGGGAGATTAGAAGATTAGAAGTTTTGGCTCATGGGTTACAGATCACGGATCACAGTTCACAGATCACATTATTAATACAGGCTTCCGGTATTGATTACGGGGCTGGCGCTTTCGTCGGCGCAGAGGACTACGAGGAGGTTGCTCACCATGGCGGCTTTGCGCTCTTCGTCAAGTTCCACGATGCCGTCGTTGCTCAGCTTCTTCAGTGCCAAATCCACCATCGAGACGGCGCCTTCCACAATCTTTTCTCTTGCCGAGATGATGGCGTCTGCCTGCTGGCGGCGCAACATCACGCTGGCGATTTCTGCTGCATAGGCGAGGTAGTTGATGCGGGCCTCTACGATTTCAATGCCGGCGATGCTCAAGCGGCTGCGCAATTCCTCTTCCAGGCGGTCGTTGATTTCTTCGCCACCGCTCCTAAGCGTGATCTCCTCGCATTTGTGGTCGATGTTGTCGTAGGCGTAGAGACCAGCCACCTTGCGCAAAGCGGCGTCGCTCTGCACGTTGACGAAGCTGTCGTAACCTTTCAAAGTCTGCGTCTCGCCTTCTTTCTGCGCAGTGGTCAGAGTATCCACGTCAATGTCGAAACAAGCCTTGTAGGTGTCCTTTATTTTCCACACCAGCACGAGGCCAATCATGATGGGGTTGCCGTTTTTGTCGTTCACCTTGATGGGAGCCACGTCCATGTTGCGGGCACGCAAGGAGACTTTTTTCTTGCCATAGAAGGGGTTGATCCAGAAAAATCCGTTGGCGGTTACCGTGCCGCTGTACTTGCCAAAGAAAGTCAGTACGCGCGACTGGTTGGGTTGGATGATCATGAATCCGATAAGGTGCAAGATATAGAGGAAGGTGAAGATGCAGCCCGAAAGAATGGGGACAGCCACCCAGCCGGTTCCGTCGGGATGCTCGGCGTCAACCATGCAGTCCCAGCCCGCCATCCAAACAATGCAGAGCACAAAAGCCACCAGCATGACGATGTTGAAGAAAAGATGCAAGAAACCATTGTTGCATCCAGAAAGTTTTTTGATATATTCTTTTGTTTCCATAGTGTTGAAAATTTGTTTGTTATGCTTAAAAAGTGATATTATTTTAATATCATTTCAAATGCAAATATACGAATAATTTTGAATATGCAAATTCCATTTGACGAAAAATCGTTATTTTTGCACAGAATATTTCAAAAATACCGAACCAACGAAACAGAAAGTATAAAAAATAACATATAACACATAATGCGCATTGACTATTATTTGCGTTTTCCTGAATAGCGTCGGAAACTAAACAGAGATAAGACACAAAAATAGTGGTTAGGCAGCTTCCGTTGGAGAAGTGTGCCTTATCTACCTAAAATAAGAGGTCAATGTTCATGCTTGGGCATGAGCATTTCTTATAGGTAGATGAGGTCTCGGTTCCGACGCAGCCTCGGAGAACGCATAAGAAGGTTCATGCCTTTTTTATGCGGGTTTGCAAGTGGTAGATTGATGCACTAGTTTTTGCAACGATTTATCACGTAATATAGATGAGACGTCACATTGATGGAACCAATGATTTTGAGCCTATCATAAAATGGCCGGGAGGAAAAGAAAAAGAACTACAACAGATTGTAGATAATTGTCCTACCTATTTTGAAAACTTTTACGAACCTTTTGTAGGAGGCGGTTCTGTGTTTATGGCAATTCAAGCCAACAGCTGCTATATCAATGACTTTAGTACAGAGTTGATACACCTGTATCGTGCAATTCAAAATTCTGACGATGACTTTTTTGTCTTCATTGATGGAATGGAGTTGACATGGACAAATATCGAAGATTTCTTTGAGCAGCACTATGCAGAATTGGAGGAACTATACGTTCAATACAGAAATGACACAATTTCAAAAGAGGAGTTGTGTACAAGTATTGATGCTTTCGTAATTACTCACAGGACTGCAATAGAGGCTTTACTTGTCGGAATAAGGTTGGATGTAGAAAGTTTGATTCAAGAAATGAAGCGTACATTGAAAGACAAGATGAAACGCATGAAGAGGATTGAATCAGAAAAGGGGTTATTGCCGGATGATGACATGGGCGACAATATTAAAACTGCTTTAAAGGGTGCAATTTACATGTACTACCGAGGACTTTATAACAATCACGGCATCCTAAAAACATGGCAACTTCAGACGGCTCTATTCTTCTTTATGAGAAACTTTGCATATAGTGGGATGTTTAGGTTTGGGCCACGTGGAAACTTCAATGTTCCTTATGGTGGAATAGCTTATAATTCAAAGCATCTAACTCATAAGCGTGACTATTATCGTTCAGAAGAAGTTCGCGAACATTTTCAACAAACCCAAATATTCAACCTTGATTTTGAAGACTTCCTACGAGCCAATCCTCCAGGCGAAAATGATTTCGTTTTCCTTGACCCTCCTTACGATACGGAGTTCAGTACGTACGATCGTAACGAATTCGGACGTGCCGAACAACAACGGTTAGCCAATTATCTTATAAATGATTGCCGGGGCAAATGGATGTTGATTATCAAAAGGACGGATTTCATTTACAACCTCTATGCTAATTATCCAGGCATTAACATACTTGCTTTTGACAAGGAATACGTTGTAAGCTTCATGAATCGAAACGACAAGAGTGTGAAGCACCTGTTGATTACAAATTATCAAAACCAATAAACTGAATCGCAATATGAGTTGGTCATGGCGCACAAAACCAAGAAGCATTTTGAGAACTATCCAGTGGTTCCCATTCTTTGGTGCTTTGGAAAATCAAAACTGGGATGAAAAGGACGGAAACAACGTTGGACATTTTGATAAAAAAAATGTTCATCCCGTAAGGCGAGAATACATTTACAATGCACATAGCGAAGAAGATGCATTTATCGGCTCTTTGACGTTCCAGAAGTATTTGTCAGGAAAATACGACACAAAAGAAACGGAAAGCAATGGTCGTAATGACAAAACTACATTTGAATTCTTTGGTTTTGGTTATACAGATGAGAACGGAATTGTGAAGGTTACAGATGCAGGAAGACGTATAATGCAAGGAAATTTCGATGACGAAGATTTCCTAAAGCAGTTGTTAAAGATGCATTTCCCGAATAACATTCGTCCACGCATTCCTGGATTCTCCTCAGAGGATTTCGTGTATCCTATGGAACTCGTTTGTAAAGCAATAAAGGAGTTTGAGTATCTCAACAGAAGCGAGTTGGCATTGCTGTTCGGATGTAATGGAACAGAGCATATTGACGAAGCTTTTGTTGCCATTCAATATTTTAGAACCACTTATCAAGCCTTACCTAACAAAAACGATACATCCAAAGTCGAAGCTTTGTTCAAAGATAGTTATGAACACGGGTATGGAAAGATGAAAAATAAAGCTGATTCTTATTATAGCTATGCTGAAGCGTTGGGACGTAGCCTTGTCTATACCGGAATGTTCAAAGCAACAGGACGAAGTCTTGCAACTAAGATAAGAGTGCCAGAGTATTGTCAATCTAAACTTGACATGATTCTCACTTCTGTAGATTTTCCAAGAAAGGAGTTTGCATCTGTTGATGAGTACATGCGCTGGTTCGGAGATCCCGACTCCATCACATTGCCATGGGATAATGTTGATGCTCGTCGAAACATCATCGAAGAAAAGATAAAAAGTATTCAGGCGATTGGTGAGAATGATGAGTTTATTGCCAATTATGATGGCGACATCAAGGAATTGGTTGAACAAATCATCGGTAAGGCTGCAGAAGCAGCAAATGCAGAATCAATAACCCAACTCAAGGAAACTGAGAACGAGTTAATCGAGTTTATCACTAATGTCAAGGAACGGGAATACATTCGCACACTTTCGCAAACACCAGCCGCTCGTGATGAGATTATCGATAAATACGATGAGATTATGGATACTATCGATATGGGGGCTTTGTGGTTGGAGGTCAACACATGGAAATCATTGCTGGCAATAGCTGGGGATAAAATGGTGAAGCGCAATTTCAACATTGAAGAGGATCTTACGCCCAAGAGTTTTGCACCAGGCATTGGTAATACACCAGACATGGAAATGTACACAAGTGATTACATCATCATTCCTGAGGTGTCGCTAATGACTGGTGTACAACAATGGGAGCACGAAGCATCAAGCGTTATCGATCATGTGCTGTCGTTTATTAGAGAATATGAGGATAAGACTGTATTAGGGCTATTCATCTCAACCTCTATCAACATACGTACGAAATGGCAGTTCTTCATCCTAAACCGCGAGAGTTGGGTGGGTAAATCTGTACCTGTCATACCGCTTACAATCAAGCAATATAAGGGGGTACTCGAATGCTTCTATCAATACAACAGAGATATAAACGAATTTACTCATTTTATAGATTCGATTCGTTTCATTGCATTGAAATCCAATAATTTCGAAGATTGGTTTACAAGAACGGAAAATTTTATTACTGAGTGGAAAAAACAATTAGCATCTGCATAATGTATGAAAGACCCCAACTGGCGAAAATGCGTATTAAATGCCGATAGTCGAGACATCATTAAACGCATTCCAGACAATGCAATCGACTTCATCCTAACAGACCCTCCATACAATTTAGCAAAGCATTCAACTGGAAATATAAATCTACCTGGTCGTTCTTCCATAAACAATAACTTGGCGGATTGGGATCTTGTGGAATTTAATCCCGAAGAATGGGTTGAGGAGTTTCTAAGAATCCTTAAGCCGACAGGTAATCTTTTTATCTTTACATCCTACAACCAGCTTGGACGTTGGTACAATTGCCTTGACCATAGGTTTGACTTTTCGAACTTCATGATTTGGCATAAGACCAATCCTGTACCAAAAATCTATAAGGCAGGATTTCTGAATAGTTGTGAGATGATATTCACTTGTTGGAATAAACGTCATACGTGGAATTTCTCCAGCCAAGATGAAATGCATAATTTTATGGAAAGTCCAATATGTAGCGGCTCGGAGCGACTCAAGAACCCTAAACATCCTACACAGAAGCCCATTTCAATATTGAAGCGTATGATTGAAATGGCCAGCAATGAAGACGATATTATTTTTGATCCCTTCATGGGCGTAGGTTCAACTGGTGTTGCTGCCATGCAATTGAATCGTAGGTTCATTGGTGTTGAACTTGAACCACAATATTGCCAAGCAGGTAAATTGCGTATTGAGGCTGAATTGGAGGATTTTATGCGTCGAAGAAGTAAATCTACATATACTTTGTTTGGCGAGAGTCCTACAATGGTGTGTGAGGAAATGGATGATGATTATTCCTTGCCACAGGATTTACTTCAGTTCTTTAGCTATTGACGTTAGACAGGTCTGCGGGAACCTGTGCAGTTGACCGCAGATAGCGAAATTGACCGCCTCGTCTATGACCTCTATGGCTTGAAGCCTGAGGAAACCGCGATTCTCCACCACCTCAGCCCCACCGATAGAGGTGCGGTTTTTGTTTGATTTGACTTCGTAATGTGGCAGAAACGTTAAATTTACAGGTTTGCCGCAATAAAATTACCTTAAAAGATAATTATTCCAATTATTTTTATTAATTTTGCAGCATCAAAAGGAAATAATATGACAAAAATAAAAATACTGGAAATAGAACAAACAGAGAATGCGGGACTGTTCTCCATCTGTTTTGAAGGTAATGATGAAAGCGAATTTGAGAGGTTTATCATGAAATTCAAAGATGACGCCGAACGAAAACAGGATCTGCAAGTAATCTTGAATGCTATCCAGAAAATGCTTTCTGCAAGTGGATTTTTGGAACGTTATTTCCGTCCTGAAGGTAAGATGAATGACCATGTCGTGGCATTGCCTATCGAACGTGGCAAGTTGAGGTTGTATTGTCTGCGAATGTCAGATAGTGTGCTGATTGTAGGCAATGGCGGACTCAAAAACACGAGAACTTATGGCGAGGATGCTGATTTGAGTGGATACGTGATTACACTACAGAAACTCGATGCACTCTTGAAAGAAGCAATCAAAAGTGGCATTGTAAGCATTGAAGAAACAAATATTATCGGTACAGAAAATACTTTTGAGTTATGAATAAGTCTGCACAATTGTTTCATCAAATTTTAGATGAAACCCCTGAATCTCTGAAGGTTGAGATTGACCTTTCTTTTGCGGTTGCGGATAGAATTGATGCTTTGCTGAAGAGGAAAGGGATGACCCAGAAAGAACTGGCTCGATTGACTCATACCTCGGAAGCGGCTGTGTGTAAATGGCTCAGTGGAACGCATAATTTCACCTTCTCCACAATCGGGAAAATATCCGCTGCCCTTGGTGCACCAATCATCAATGTGCCAACTTCTACCTATAGCGAGGTGGTTGCAACAAAAGCAACCATGGTAGCTGAGGATATTGCTGAATATGGGAAATGATGCCCTAACCTTAGACACAGAGAATACCCATTTCCCGTTCGCAGCACGAATCCATTAATTCTCTGTGTTTTTCCTAAAAAGCGAGTTGGATAGGTTATGCTACGAGAGCAGCTTCTTTTGTTAAATTCATGTTAAAATCCCAAAATCATTTGACTCGTACCTTAGGGTATGCCGTAAATTTGCAATTGAATTCTTTGCGCATTGAATCATGTACAAACTTAAATTACAAATTGGTGAGTTCTCCAAGCTGAGCAATGTGTCGGTAAAGACGCTGCGCCACTACGAGAAAATGGGGCTGCTGAGACCCTACGAGGTGGATGAGTCGTCGGGCTACCGCTATTACCAAGTGAGTCAGCTTCAAGACATGCTGACCATCCGAAACCTCAAGGAGGTGGGCTTCTCGCTCGAGGAGATTGGCGACTTGATGGACAGCGATTCCCAGGTTCCTGGTTCCGACTTGCTGCTGGCGAAGATACGCCAGACTGAGGCACAGCTCAAACAGCTGGTGTTGCGCCGAAACCGCTTGCAGAGCATGGTAGATTCACAACAAAAATACAAGAATATGGAAGATATAACTATTCAGGCATTGCCTGCCATCACGGTGGCTTCTTATCGTGGTGTAATTGCCAGCTATGATAAATTGGGAGAACTGTGTGTAAATGTGATAGGTCCCGAGATGATGCGTCTGGGTTGTGAGTGTCCCGAGCCAGGCTATTGCTTCACCATTGAACACCAAAAAGAGTACAAGGACCTTGACCTTGACGTTAACGTTGATATTGATATTGGTATTGTGAGCAAGTCGTCGAACCCAAACAAGACTCCGACCTCATCAAGTTCAAGCAGTTGCCTGCAGTCCCCGCTGCCGTCTGCATCAAGTGCTATGGTCCCTACGAGCGTTTGTATCAGCACTATGTAGATGCATTTGCCTATATCGCCCAGAAAGGCTATAAAATTGTCGGGAATCCCCGCGCCAACTATGTAGATGGCATTTGGAACCAGTCCGACCCCGAGAAGTGGCTCACCATCGTACAGATTCCCGTGGAGCAGGTGCAGGAAACCAAACTCAACGCCACGAATCGTCTGAAGCTCTATTGCTGTCCTAAGTGCGGCGAGGTGGCTGTAACCTACGGTCATGCTTCGCTCACATGTTGCAGCAGTCCGCTCCAGCCCATCCCCATCAAGAAGGCGGAGCAGCATGAAAAACCCACGATTTCGGAGGTGGACGGCGAGCAGTTGCTGGAGTTCAACAATCCCATGACAAAGGATTTCTACATTGCCGCAGTGGTCTTTGATCGCTACGACCGTGTCGAGGTGGTGCGTCTCTTCCCCGAGCAGGAGGCTTCGGTGCACGTCCCGATGCTGGCAGGCGCCAAGGTCTTCGTGGTCTATCGCCAACAAGATTCCGTCTGGGGCGTGAGGTTGTAGAAGCGTTGTCCCTATTGGGAAGTCAGCCACAAGGTAGTTTCAAAGCCCATTCCTTCGCGAGTGGGCTTTTCTTATTGTTTGAGACCTCATTTTAGATATTTCAACAAGCCCCACTTGTCAATTAGAAAAAAAATGTCTAATTTTGCACCTAATTCTGTACTCAACGCCATGATACCTCTTTGTTTTCAAATCAGAAAGCTCATTCGCCGATTGCCGGGCATCGTCATCCAATGGGTTCCGAAACCGAATCCGAAGGTTCTTGAAGGTTGTGGCGTGAGGGGAAAGGTGGGGGAGTTGTGTCGTGGTTGTTCCCATGTGCTGGTGGTCACCGATTCCACGTTGTATGGGTTGGGATTTCATCAAACTATCGTAGATTCGCTACAAGAAGAGCATATTGATTTCTCGCTGTTTAAGGAGATTGACTCGGAGCCCGATTCGGATGTAGTGGAGCAGGGCAGAAAGGCGGCGAAGGACTCCGACTGCATTGTGGCGCTGGGCGGTGGCTCGGTGATGGACGCCTCCAAGATGATTGCCGCCTCGCTCCGCAAACCTCGTCGCAGCGTGCGTTCGTTGATGCAAAAATTCCTTTTCGCGAGGACCCTTCCGCTCATCACCATTCCCACTACGGCGGGAACGGGGGCGGAGCATACTGTCGGGGCGGTGGTCAAGGACTCCAAGAAAGGCAATAAGTGTGCCACCGTGGTGGTGGGCTTGAATGTCAAGGCGGTGCTGTTGGACAGCGAGTTGACTTTGAAAATTCCTCCGAAAATAACTGCTGCATGTGGCATTGATGCGCTGAGTCACGGCATTGAAGGCTGTTTGGCAGACGTGAAAGTGTCCGTGGAGGATGTTCGGAAGAGTGAGGAGTGTGTCCGTTTGGTGTTTGAGAATCTGCCCGAAGTGATGCGGAATCCCGACAATCTTGCAGCCCGTCAGGCGATGGGAAGAGCCGCTTTCTATGGCGGGAATGCCATCAACAAGCAGTTGGCTGGCTATGTACATGCTTTTGCCCATAGCATAGGCGCTTGCTATCATCTGTCTCATGGTGAAGCAATTGCACTCTGCTTGCTGCCCGTGTTGCGCTATCAAAAAGAGGCTTGTATTAAAGAATTGGCACGACTTGCGGAAGTGTGTGGCATACGACAGCAAAATGAGGCAATCGCGGCAGAGCAATTCTTGCAAGCCTTGGATAGATTGATTTCCGATTGTGGCATCCAGCGCAATGGCACCATTTTGCAACGGTGCGACTTTCAGCACCTTACTAGACTCATCGCCGCCGATTCCATCAACTATTCACCCAAGACCACCTTCAGCGACAAAGACATTCTGAATGTGCTGGAATCAATGATTGTGACTAGTGATTAGTGACTTAAACCTTAACCTTGACCTTAACCTTAACTAATTCTCAATTTTTCATTCCCATGAATCCTATTGAATCGATTCTTGCCGCCCAGCGAGATTTTTTTAATTCGGGTACCACACTCGACGTGAAATGGCGTATTCAGCAACTCAAGAAACTCAAAGCCGCCGTGCTTGCCCATGAATCGGAGTTTGAGGAGGCTTTGCGTCAAGATCTTGGACGCAGCAAGGTGGAGGCGTATCTTTGCGACATCGGCCCCATCGTCGTTGAAATCAACGAGATGATTCGTGGGCTGCGACGTTGGGCGCGTCCCGAAAGGCATTTCAGCGGATTTATGTGCTTTCCCAGTAGTGTTACGAAGGTTTATAAGATGCCTTACGGTGTCACGCTGGTAATCAGTCCTTTCAACTTTCCCATATTGCTGACCCTTGGCGTGGTGGCTGCCAGTATGTCGGGCGGTAACACAGTGGTTATCAAGACCAGCAGCAAGTCGGCCGCTTGCACTGCCGTGCTTAAAAAGTTTGTCGCGGAGGTCTTTCCGCCCGAGTATGTCACCCTCGTCGATGGTGGACACGACGTTGCGGATCAATGCTTGGAACTTCCGTTCGACAAGATGTTCTATACCGGTTCGCCAGCCGTTGGGAAGCATGTGCTTGCCGAGGCAGCCAAGAACCTCACGCCTGTAGCTTTGGAACTTGGGGGCGAAACCGGAAATTGGTGCATTGTGCGCAAAGATGCCGACCTCAAGGACGCTGCGCGCAAGATTGCTTTCTTCAAACTTTGCAATGCCGGACAAATCTGCATCAACATCAATCAGATAGCTGTTGCCGAAGAGGTCGCCGAACCTTTTTTGACGTTGTTGCAAGAGGCATTTGAGAAACAGATAGGCAAAGAACCCGAGCGCAATTCCGAATATCCTTGCCTCATTACCGATGCGGCATACAATAAATGTGCTTCGCTCGCAGAGTCTTATCGCGACCGTATCCGTTTCGGCGGCAAGGGAGACCCCAATTCGCGCCGCTATGCACCTACGGTCATCTATCCCGTTGGGGTGGAGGAGGACATCGTGCGGCACGAGCTGTTTTGTCCGCTGCTTCCCGTGGTGAAGTTCAAAGACAGTGAGGTTGACAAATTGCTGCAGGTTGTAGCTTCGCGCGAACATCCTTTGGCGATGTACCTTTTCACCAAAGACCGTCGTTGGGCGAACCGTGTGATGCAGACCCAGCAATATGGCGGCGGCTGTATCAACGAGGTGTGCATCCACATGATGGTCAAGGGCGTGCCTTTCAACGGTGTGGGCCATTCCGGCATGGGCGCCTATCACGGCGAGTGGGGGTTCCGCGAGTTCACCCATCCCGCCACGGTGCTTACGGGCAGAAGCTTCTGGAACCTCCCTTTGCGCGAGCATCCCTATTCAGGCAAGGCCGAACAAATCAAGATGAAACTCCTAAGAATGTTTGAGCGATGATTGATTATCAAGAGCGGCTCTCGGGACTGTTGCACATAAACGACATCTTGGAAACGGTGCAGATGGTGGCGGGAAAGAAGAGCGAACTGCTGCAATTGTTGGAATTGTGCTTCGTAGAGGATACCCGTTTGGCGGGGAATGCCTTGTGGGTTGGTATGCATTTGAGCAGTGCTGACATTCAGTGTTTCACCCCTTATGCAGACCGTTTTATCGATGGTTCCATGAGCGAGACTACCGTCACATGCCGAAGACTTCGGCTGGCGATGTTGGAACGCCTGGATGTGGTTATCGAGCGGGCGGATTTCTTCGATTTCTGCTTGCAACATTCATTGCTACTCTCAGAGCCTTACGGCATTAGAAGTCTTTGTATCAAGCTGGCCTACCGCATCGCGCAGCCCTATCCCGAGTTGTGTAGGGAATTGCTGCTTACATTGCAGTTGATGCATCCCTCAGAACTCTCGCCGGGCCTGCGCAACACCTACGAAAAGACTTTGTCGCAATTGAAAAATATGAGGTGATTTAGGGAAAAGTGAAAGTTTTTCCCTCATTATTTTGTAAATTCATGATTTTTGGCGAACTTTGCAATCTCTATTAATTCTTAATTCTTCTATTTGTGTTAGTCAAAACATTCGGTAGCGCAATTTATGGCATCAATGCCATGACCATCACCGTAGAGGTGAGCATAGAAAAAGGTGTCAATTATATGGTTGTCGGCTTGCCCGACAATGCCGTCAAGGAGAGCCAGCAACGCATTGCTTCGGCTATTTCGCAGTATGGTTATCATATTCCCGGAAAGCGTGTTATTGTGAACATGGCCCCCGCCGACGTAAGAAAAGAGGGCGCTGCTTACGACCTTACCATCGCCATCGGCATCCTCGCCGCTTCGGGGAATTTGGCCCCTGACCATCTGGAAGAATATGTGATTATGGGCGAGTTGTCGCTCGACGGCAGTCTGCGTCCCATCAAAGGCGTGTTGCCAATCGCCATCGAGGCTCGCCGCAAGCATTTCAAAGGCATCATTCTGCCCAAGAGCAATGCCCGTGAGGCCGCCATTGTGAATAATCTTGAGGTCTATGGTGCCGACAATATCAAAGAAGTTATTGATTTTCTGAATGGAGATGGAGAAATTGCCAAGACGGAGTTCGATACTCGTGCCGAATTTGCTACATGCCTGAATCAATACGAGTTTGATTTTTCCGATGTCAAAGGTCAGGAAAACGTGAAGAGGGCTCTTGAGATTGCCGCCGCTGGCGGACATAATGTCATTTTGATAGGTCCTCCGGGAAGCGGAAAAACCATGCTTGCCAAGCGTCTGCCATCTATTTTGCCACCGTTGAGCCTTGAAGAGTCGCTTGAGACCACGCAGATCCATTCCGTGGCTGGCAAGATGAAAAAAGAAGACGCATTGATTGCCGTGCGTCCGTTCCGGTCGCCGCACCACACAATATCAGATGTTGCCTTGGTTGGCGGAGGCCAAAATCCGCAGCCTGGCGAGATAAGTCTTGCCCATAATGGTGTACTCTTTCTGGATGAATTGCCTGAGTTCCGCAGGCAGGTATTGGAAGTGCTGCGACAGCCCATGGAGGAACGTCGCGTGACCATCTCGCGCGCCAAGATGACCACCGACTATCCCGCCGCATTCATGCTCGTGGCAGCCATGAACCCTTGTCCCTGTGGCTATTACAACGACCCTACGCACGAATGTACCTGCGCGCCCGGTGCCGTACACAAATATCTGAATAAAATTTCAGGACCTTTGATGGATCGTATCGATATTCACATTGAGGTAGTTCCCGTTCCTTTCAAGGATCTTTCCAAGATGCGTGAGGGCGAGCCTTCCGAGGTTGTACGCGAAAGGGTGATTGCCGCCCGAAAGATTCAGGAAGAACGTTTCCGTGGATGCCCTGGCGTCCATTGCAACGCGCAGATGAACTCCAAGCTTTTCCGTCAATACTGTCAGATAGACCAACAGGGTCAGGACTTGATGAAAGCAGCAATGGAGAAACTTGGTCTCTCCGCCCGTGCCTACGACCGTATCCTGAAAGTGGCTCGCACCATAGCTGACCTCGATGCCTCTCCCAATATCAACATTTCTCACCTCTCCGAAGCCATCAACTTCCGCAGCCTCGACCGCGACAGCTGGGGAAGATAAAAAAATCGATGAAATTTAATATTGATAAATACGGGCTTTTCTTACGACTCTTCTTGTTTGCAGGAGGTGCCTTTTTCCTTTTTTGCGCATATATGACGTTTGGTATCGATGTGAAGTCTATTGCGTTAATATTTACGTCTTTCTTTATCTTTTTTGCCATTTTGTGCCTTGCTTATGCTATCTTTTATGATAAAATGTCGGCATTTGATGATAAACTGGCACAAAAACAAGAGGAAACGGTTGGCCAACAAAAAATTTGAGAATGTGGCAAATATTGCCCTATTAATATTAGGCGTTGTTATGCTGTTTATATGTATTGTGGGTATCATAGACTTCATTGTTGAGGAACGATATGTTTTTGCTGCAGTCATCGGGATTTTAGGTATTAAATATGTCGTTTCAGATCTCTTGTTTCCCTCGTTGAACAGTTTGGCGGCCACCAAAGGCTGGAAAAAGGTTCAAAAACTGACAAAGACAAAAGCAATAAAGGAAGAAGAATTGAAGGCAGAACGAAGAAAGAATCTCTTGGAACACCCCATAGACTGCGACACTATAGCCATCATCAAGCAGGTGGAAAGCCTAAAAAGTATCGAAAAAGATATTGAACTGGCTGTTGACATGTATTGCGACAAAGGAATGATTGTGCTGTGGCCTATTGGAGAAAGCGACTATGCCGTTCAGTTCCCAGGAGGAATTTCAAGGATGAATTTGGTGGACTTTCTGTATGATTTTGACCAAGAAGTGGTGATTTGGTGCAAATCTTCACATACCAAGAGATTGTCTGGCCAATGGGCTATGATTACACTCAACGACGATGATGGTATCTGTGCAGTGAGCGATGATGGAAAGCAGTGGGAGATTCCGGATGATGACGACGAGATGCTCTTTCGGTCAACAAACTATCATTATTTAACCTTCAAGCCTCGTCCGCAACTTTATTTCGATACCGACAATCCTGAGCTCAAGGTTTTCTATCATGAATAAAATTGTATCGGATTTTACAGATTTGATTCTGATAGAGTATGATAAAGAATGTGCAATTCAAATTAATGCTATGATTTCTCGCAAAGATTTCTTGTTGGCATATAAAACTTCCATTTTATGGATGAAAGTGAATGTGGCTGTCTATTTGCCACTTGCGTTCATAATGCTACTATGGTCCCAAAAGTTTCTTTTCGGTGTGGTTGCATTTCTCGTTGTTCCAGCGCTGATGTGCCTATGGATATACATAGTCAATTTGTTTCAATGTTGGTTGGGATGGGATAAATGGTGGAAGTTGTTGATAACGATAGAAATTGCGTTTGCTTTGGGCGTGGTGATGAATCTGAATTATGCAGCGTCGGATGCTGTCGCCAGCACTGCATTTGTGTTTGCTACGGTATTGGATGCTTCGCCAGTAACTTGGGTGGTGTTATTATTTATTGGGCCGTGGTATTGGATACATTTACCGTTTCATATGGGCTATTGCTTGATAAGAGCACTTTATGTTGGTTTGATGCTTTGGATAACAGCCTCGCGACAAAAGAAAAAATCTTTGTCGGAATGTACCACAATTTCCGATAATACTTTGGTAGATATTTGATGTTAAGGGTTAAGAATATAGTTTTATGGTTTTTCCCATAAAACACTTTTTTAGTATATTTCTCCATTAAATATTAGCAGTAATGATTTGTCCAAAATGTCACAAGACCTACAAAAGCGGGAGATTCTGTATTGAATGCGGAGCCTCTTTGGTTGAAGAGAATAACAAGTCATTATTTTCGCGTTTGAAAAAAAATCTTCTCGCACGGTGACGACTTTATTGAGTCAAGTCCAGACTATGATGACGGAAACGGAAGAAATGCGCAAATCGCTTCTTCTATAGAAGATTTGTGCGCAAAAATCCACGACAAAACTACATTTGCAATCTTCGAGTCGACCGTAGTTGGATTTTGCCTCAGATGGTAAACATGAGTTTTGATAGGCGTGGTCGGTTTTCAAAAAACAATACTTCGAGCAGGTCGATAACCTCAACTACGAGAAATGTTGGCGTATCATGCTCCGCAACTACGCGGCTTTGTGTACGATGTATGGGAAAGATCCCGAAGGCTACGCACGCAGGGCTTGCTGGTGGACTAAAGAACTTGATGAACGTTTTTATGCCAAGCCGATTGAGCAAATGGGTTTGACCGATCTTTTGTCGGGTGGCAATCGCTCCCAAACGCGAGTTTCTCTTGAGGAGTGGTTGATGGAAAAAGTTTCCTACGACATGCTTCAAGATGCAAACTCATGGTATTGGCAAAGCGACACTTATCCAGAATTTGTGTTGCTGCAATCGTGGTTTGAGTAGAAAATCGTTGCGAGGTTCGTTCAAGTCGCCGAACTTGTAATAGATGAAAAATCCCAGACTTCAAAGCTTGGGATTTTCATTGCTATTTCTTCATACGACCGTAATATTTCCACCATAGTTCTGGGATTTCGTTTTCCATCGCTCGTTCGTAGTCGCTGTAGTTGCACGGAACCAGCAGATGTCTTTCGTAGCGCTCCTTGCGTTCGTCGTTGTCGCAGGGCACCTCAATCCACCAGCGGTCGCTTTTCTTGCTTTTGTAGAAAATCAATTCCATACCATGGCTCTGCAATTCAACGGTATATCGACGATAATTCGGCTTGTCTCTATACGGATAGTCTCCCATGCGGCAGAAAAATCCCTCTATGAAATACCATGCGGCGTGCGCCATCATGTGCGCTGTCTGTCCGTCGCGATCGTATGTGGGATTGTATTCCGAGAACAGCATTGAGGAAACCTTGTCGCTCATGCCGGCAAAGCGTGCCAGTTGGCACAACTGCTCGCCGTAGAATCCGTGAGGCGATGGATTGGCGTTTCCGGGAGCGTCGCTCTGTCTTACCGCCGAAATATCCACGCTCACCAAATCTGCGTTGCGCAGCAGAGGTTCGGCACTTTCCATATTGTTTTGGATGGCACCCACACGAAATGCGTCAAAGTTCAACTCATCCATCAGTTTCACATATTCTGCTCCCACAAAATAGGTTTGGTAGCCGATATTGGTGAAGTTGAACAAATAGTTGGGCTGTTGCATCACGATGTGCTTCACATAGTTGTGCGAGTTTATTTCGGCTTCTCCGCCTATGTCGAAACGGGAATCAATAGCGCAGATGTTCATCACTCTTCCCACGGTTTCGTAACCTTTATAGACAGGGAATGTGAGGTCTTGGGTGCCGCCCAAAAGTAACATTGTCACATTCTGTTCCAAAAGGAGGCTGACTACTTCGGTGAGGGCTATATAAGTGTCTTCGAGTGTGTTGCCGCGCTTTAGGTTGCCAAGATCCAATACGTTGATGCCGCTCATGGGTTGCGCCAAAGCGTAAAGATAGTGCCTGATTTTGTCGGCGGCATTTTCGCAACTTTTGTTGTCGCAACTGCCTCTGTTTTCATCAATTCCAACGATTGCCAACGAATTGGGATTGATGTCAGGAAAACCGTTCTGTTCCGTATGGCACTTGATGCAGTCGCCTAATGTGGGAAGAAAAGGATTGCTTGTGAAACCAATCTTTTGTAAGTCTATGGGATCAAAAAAAATATCTAACATAACTGTATTTGAATTCAATCGTCAATTCGTCGAAAATCACCATTGGAGTTGAACTCCAGCTCCAACCCGTTGTTCAACTCAATATTGTAAGACCTTTTCTCTCGCTCAATTTTGGTGATGAAAGAGTCGGCAAAGTTCGTCGTAATATAGGTCGGAATGCTTTTGGGAAGCAAATCTACAACACTTTGAGGCATTTGGAGATGGTTGCAATCTACAGTTTCCCATTCGCCTTTGCGGCTGAAATCGACCTTTGTACCGTCGTTGAAGCGCACTTCATATTCTCCGTCCTCTTTGATGACAAAAGAGATTTGTCGTTCGGCGAAATGCGAGTTGATAAAGTTTTGGGCTTGTTGGGGAAGTTCGGAAAATGTAATGTTTTTATCGTGAGACTCGCATCCAATTCCGAGGATGGAGGCACAGAATAATCCGAAAAGAAATAAAATTTTTTTCATAGCTGTAAGGTTTTTGTTATTTTTCTATTTTGACATCTTTGTTTTGCTTGCGTACCGGGTCGGAGGTGAAACCTATGCCCAGTTTTTTGAATATCTTTCTATCTACTTCACTCAGCATTACTGTGGTGTGCACTTGGCAACCGTTGAGTTTTGGCAAGCAGGCGAGTGCTTTGCGACAGTTTTCGTCGTTGAGCGAAAGCATCGAAAGTGCCACCAATACTTCGTCGGTATGCAACCGAGGGTTGTGTCCGTGAAGCAGTTCCACCTTGGTCTTTTGTATAGGTTCAATCATCTCTTGTGGGATGAGTTTGATGTTGTGGTCGATGCCGGAAAGGTATTTCACCGCATTGAGTATCAATGCGGCGCAAGGTCCAAGCAAATCGCTGGTGTGGGCGGTTATGATGTTGCCGTCTTCCAGTTCAATAGCCGCGGCGTGTGCGTTCTCAAGGTCTTTGCGTTGCTTTGCCGCAACGGTGGTTCTGCGGTCTTCGGTGGTTATTTTGGCTTGCTTCATGAGCAATGCAATCTTGTTCACCTCGTTTTCGGACGATTTGCCTTCGGCGAAGTTGCAGAGTGCCGTGTAGTATCGACGGATGATTTCGTCGTTGGAGGCTTTGGTGCAGACTGCGTCGTCCTTGATGCAGAATCCTGCCATGTTCACGCCCATGTCGGTGGGCGACTTGTATGGATTTTCGCCGTAGATGCCTTCAAAAATGGCGTTTAGCACGGGGAAGATCTCAATGTCGCGGTTGTAGTTTACGGTGGTCTTGCCGTAGGCCTCCAGATGGAACGGGTCGATCATGTTCACGTCGTTGAGGTCGGCGGTGGCGGCTTCGTAGGCAATGTTTACGGCATGTTTCAGAGGAATGTTCCAGATGGGGAAGGTCTCGAACTTGGCATAGCCGGCCTTTACGCCTCGCTTGTTCTCTCCGTAAAGCTGGCTGAGGCATACCGCCATCTTGCCGCTTCCAGGACCCGGCGCGGTTGCGATGACCAATGGGCGCGAAGTCTTCACGAATTCGTTTTTGCCAAAGCCGTCGTCCGAGCAGATGAGGTCCACATTGGTGGGATAGCCTTCGATGATGTAATGGTAATAGACGTTGATGCCCAAGCGCTCCAGTCGTTCGCGGTAGGTCGTGGCGCTTGATTGTCCGTTGAAGTGGGTAATGACCACCGAGCTGACCATCAGCCCTTTTTTCATAAATTCATCTCTTAATCGCAGTACATCCACGTCGTAGGTGATTCCCAGGTCGCCGCGCACTTTGTTTTTCTCTATGTCGCGGGCACTGATAACGATAACAATCTCAGCGTCATCCTTCAGTTGCATCAGCATTTTCAGCTTGCTGTCGGGCTCAAAGCCGGGCAGTACGCGACTGGCGTGGAAGTCGTCAAAAAGTTTGCCGCCAAACTCCAAATAGAGCTTGTCTCCGAAATGCGCGATGCGCTCCTTGATGTGCTGTGACTGTATCTTGAGATACAAATCGTTATCAAAACCTTGATTCATAATGTAAAACGATAATAGATATATTGTGAATTATTATTTCGGTTTCAAATAGCTTTAAGTTGCAAATTTACGCAGATTTCTTGGATTTGATGTGCTTCTTTTAAAAACTTTCACACAATTATTCATCAATTGCACAAAAATGAAAAAAAATGCATTTTTGTGCAATAAAAATCGCTTTGTGTAGTTTTTATTGTAAATCTTCTGATTTAATAAACCAATGTTCAACTAAACCAAGGTGCGTATGATGCATGACTATGATTTCATGCCTGCATTGAAAGGCAAAAGCACAAATACATCTTCGAAGTCAGCGAGCACATCTATGCAACCCTCGATGCAAGTTGTACAGAACATCCTCAATTTTGCGCGTTGCAGTCAAAACATCAACGTTAATGAGGTGAAAATCAAACTCTACTTAAATTAAGAGAAGAAGGAAGCGGGGGCACGGCAGTGGTCCCGCGTGCTTCTTTTTTTTTTGTGTTTTTTTTTTATAAAAAAAAAAAACATAAAGTTTTTTGACCCAGTGGTTTTTATGTGTAGTTTAAAA
>JAGHVO010000073.1 GCA_018064245.1 Candidatus Colimorpha pelethequi | reverse complement strand
TCCGACAAAGGCCTAATATTAAACTCTTCCTTTATCCATTCCCAGCCGGCGGAGTCTTTGGCTCGTATGAGGATGACATCCATTTTGTTGAGGCTGTCGATTCGATAGCCGCGGACCAACACAATATCGATGTCGTCGCGGCCAACGTAGCGGTCATAGACATCTCGCTGCGCCATTGCGCAATGGGCGACAAGCATCAACAGCATCGCAAAAAAGAAACTCTTGTATTTCATACGCCTTCGGTTTTATTGTTGCAAAAATATGCCAGTTCTTGCACTATTTCAGTGCTTTCGCACCAATTCTCGCATACCAGTTCTTCAAAACCAGACGCAGACTCCTGCGAAGAGTCAGCCAGCGACGTTTCGGCGTTGAAAAAGGAATTTTCGGCCACCACAACCGACTTGGCTTTAGCCGAGAATACGGGAGTAACAGAGGCGCGACTGGGTGTTTTCGCCAAGGTTGCACGTCCAGCGGGATTCATAGGCATAACGGCGGACGTTGGGGCTTCGGCATATTGCGCAAAAGACTTTTGGGAAGGTTCGTCAGCATTTTGCCGCAGCACAAACAGAACGCCCACCGCCACCAGCACCACACAGGCCGCCACGGCAAGGGTCGGCAAAAGCGACGGCTTATGGCGGTCGCAAGGTTCGGAACGCGTGATACGCATCACCTCCTCATCAGAAAGCGGCGGAATGTCGTCCATCGTCTCCGACAATCTCGCCCAAGCTTGGCGACATTGTTCCAAATCAAATTCTTTCGGTTTCATTTTTATCTTGTTTTGCCATTTGTTTCAGTTTCTTGATAAGTCTCGACATCTGCAGTCGCGCCAAAGGAACGGTGATATGCTCGCTCTCGGCGATCTCGTTGTAGGTAAGGCCTTCCAAATAATACATTACATAACGCCTATCCCTGTCACCAAGTCGTTCCAGCATTTCGTCGAGCAAAGTAAATTGGTCATCTCGGGCGGCAATGGCTTTCGTTTCGTGAGTGTCGAAGGGAACGAAAGCGGGATTCTTGTCCTGTTTTCTGCAATAGTTGCAAAGTACGTGAACGGCGAACTGGAAAATCCATGTCGACTCGGCGCACTCGTGTCGGAAACGGTTCAATCCATAACGCCGAAATTCATCCCACAACCTGCAATAGACCTCCTGGCGCATATCCTGAAAGCAGGACTTGTCGCCTTTGCTGAACAGGGAGCAGACTTTTTTTACGGGTCCACGGTTCCTGTTGATGAGCTCCTGGAATTCTATTTCTTGCTGGTTCAGCATTGCACAATTACGGCCATTCTACAAAACACAATTTGGGCTTGATTTTTGAATGTGTTAGTACCCAAAATTTTCAATCCTGTATCACTCTTGTTAAAATTAACATTTTTTAACACAATCAGGGGCGGCTCCCCGCGTGGAGCCGCCCCTGATTAATCAAAAGCACTGCTCACTGATCACAATTCACAGTTCACAGATATAAAACAAACGCTATTCTACGTTGACAAGGTAGTAGTTCTTCTTGCCTTTTTGGAAGAGCAAACAGCCGCAATCAAGCACATCCTTCCCGCCCACCACATAGTCCTCGCCAATCTTGGCCTTGTTGAGGGAGATGGAATTCTGCTTAAGTTCGCGACGAATCTCGCCCTTGGAGGCGAACATGGTCGTTTCGGCGGCGCAAAGGTCCACCACGCCAATGCCTGCGGCAAGTTTCTCTTTAGAGACAGTGAATTGAGGAACTCCCTCGAAAACACTCAAAAGAGTCTCTTTGTCGAGACTGTTGAGTTGCTCGGTAGAGCCCTTTCCAAAGAGCAGTTCAGAAGCCGCCACGGCCGACTCGTAGTCCTTTACGGAATGCACGCGACAGGTAATGTCCTTTGCCAACGCTTTCTGGAGAATGCGACGTTCGGGAGCATCGTTGTGCTGGCGTTCAAGCTCCTCGATTTCCTCCTTGCTAAGCATGGTGAAGATACGGATATACTTGGCAGTATCGACGTCGGAGCAGTTGAGCCAGAACTGATAGAACTTATAAGGAGAAGTTTTCTTGGGGTCGAGCCACACGTTGCCGCCTTCGGTCTTGCCGAACTTAGTGCCGTCGGCCTTGGTGATGAGCGGACAAGTGAGGGCGAAAGCCTCGCCACCTTCCATACGACGTATGAGTTCCGTTCCCGTGGTGATATTGCCCCACTGGTCGGAGCCGCCCATCTGCAAACGGCAGCCCTTGGTGCGGTAGAGGGTGAGAAAGTCAAATCCCTGCAGCAGCTGGTAGCTGAACTCTGTAAAAGAGATACCCGTTTCCATGCGTTTCTGAACGGAATCCTTCGCCATCATATAGTTCACAGTGATATGCTTTCCCACGTCACGGATGAAATCCAAGAAAAGGTAGTCTTTCATCCAGTCGTAGTTGTTGACAATTTCGGCGCCGTTGACGGGGCTGTCGAAATCGAGGAATTTTTCCAGTTGGTGACGGATGCAATCAACGTTGTGTTGCACCTCTTCGATGGTGAGGAGCTTGCGTTCGGCAGCTTTGAAAGAGGGGTCGCCAATCATACCCGTGGCACCGCCAACCAAGGCCAACGGTTTGTGACCCGCTGTCTGAAGATGCTTGAGGAGCATGATGGATACAAGATGTCCGATATGCAGAGAATCGGCAGTAGGATCAATGCCGACGTATGCCGTGGTTATTTCTTTCGAAAGTTGTTCTTCGGTGCCCGGCATCATGTTATGGATCATGCCTCGCCACTGAAGTTCTTTTACAAGGTTTGTATTCATGTTGTGGGTTATGAGTCGGTTGAATTGTTGATTTGTTGAATTGTTGAATTGAATTCAGGGAAATATTTTTTGTTGAGAGTTATGAGTCGGTTGATTTGTTGATTTGAAGGTTTAAAGTGCTCTATTCCTAGTCACTAATCACTGATCACCAATTACCAATCACACGTCAAGTTGCTGCGCAAACAAAAAAGAGGTACTGTCCAAGATGGGAAAGTACCTCTTTTTCTATCTAATTAATATTATCTTACAATAAGTTTGGAAGCCACAGCGTTCTTTCCCACTCTCACGTTGATGAGATACATGCCCTGAGGCAGGTTCTGAAGGTCGAGGGTTCTTACATATTCGCCTTCGGCAAGCTTGCCAAGGTTCTCGTTGCGAACCATCTTGCCAAAGAGGTCATAAATGCAGAGCTGAGCGTTGCCAGCCTGATTGATGGTAAGTTCGAGATTGGTGCGACCAGAAGCGGGATTAGGATAAACCTTTACAGCGTTGGCGCCAATGGAGTTGATGACAGGAACACCAATGTAGTATTCAGAATCAACAATCTCGTTGTCGTGGTTGGTTACATAGGTGGAATCCATGAAGATGCCACGGCCATAGGTGCCATAATAGATAGCGTAAGGATACTTGGTTCTGGGGAACACATACTGTTCGGGGTTGATACCAGTGTGGCCCAAGAAAGTACGCTGCGGGAGGTCGTGAATCTGCTGAACGATGCTCGTTACAGGAACGCCCTTGAAATTGCCATATACACTCCATTCGATGTTGGTGTCAGGACCGTTGAAAGCGTCAGCCTCAGCGATGAAGATACCCTCTTCGGTGCCTACATAGACATTACCCGTGGTGTATTCAACCATAGCGGAGTAAGCGGGGAAAGAGGCAGGAAGAGACTTGCTGACGAATGCATAGCTGTCGGAACTTGCGTTTTCGATAACAACGACGTTGCGATTGTTGTAAGTATAGTAACCGTCGAAAGTAGCGATAACGCGGTCGGTGCCAGCATGAGGATCAAAAGTAAGAGAAGAAACCATTCTGTTGATGACATCGTTGCCATCGCACAGCAAGGTGTCGCAAACAACGGTAGAGAGGTCGTTCTCGAACTTGCCCTGACCGTAGCTCAACTGAGTAGCGATGGTGTTGATGTCGGCGGAATAGTCAACATTGGTGTTGATGCCCTTCACGCGGATGATACGGGAAGTACGTTCCTGATGGTCGTTAACGGCAAACACTACGCAATCGCCATCGTTGGAAACTGCAATGGCATTGATTTCACTACTGGGGTATGCTTTCTGATCAAACGTATAAAGATTTGCCCAATACATCGGGTTGGAGGTGCCACAAACCTTTCTAAAGTCAGAAGGCATCCAAGTCATGGCAAGGCTCTGACGAGAGAAAGGAACCATAGCGGTATTGTCTTCATAGATTTTGGAGACAAAGAGACGGTTCTGGATAGGATTGATGGTGGTAAATCTGCTTTCGGGAGTTACCACATGATCTTCTTCAAACACATAAGCGAAAGGATAGTCGGCATGTCCCGGACTTGCAACCCAGATAGAGTCGCCAGCCTTGATGGTGTTGCCTACGAACATTGTATCGAAACCATTGAGCGTGATATCCTTGTCCACATAGGTATTGGTAACGGGATCAAGATACTGATAGGTTCTGGTACGCTCGCCTTCGAAGTAGAAGATACCCAAAGTGTCGAGACTGAAGGAAATGTTGTCTTCAATTTCTGTGTTGTTGTAAGTCTCCCACAAAGCCATAGCGGCAACAACATTGCCCTCGTTGGCTTCAGCGCCCATAAAGTTGGTGTCAGCAGTCCAAGTCTGAGTGTTGGTGTAGTCGCTGTAATCGGAATAAGCACGACCATACTGACCGTTGTTTGCGGAGGTGAAGATGGTGCGACGGGTTGCAGGAGCATACTGTTGGAACATTGAAGCGGCAACCTGACCACCGTTGCCTTTCCAAATGATGTTAGCCATGTGGTTGGTGTTTACCGAAGTGTTGGGGTCGTACCAAGTGGAATCGCGATGACCACCAGAGTGACCCATACGAGACTCGATGAAGAGGTTGGCTGAATTGCTTGCGCCAGCGATCAAAGAACCGTCAGTGCTTACAGCAAGACCATTGATCTGGGCAATATTCAGACCTCTATTAATATTAATGTAGGAATTGAAACCAGTTTCGGTCATAAACACACCGCCATTGGTAGCGAGGAAATACTGGGTGCTGTAAGGACCATCGGCATAGACAATCTGGTTGATGCCAGAATGTACGAAAGCGGCATTCGAGAAAATGTCAGCCATATAGTTGCCCGAGCCAAACTCGTTCTCGCTGGAAGAGGCTTTGGTCCACTGATAAAGAGCACCATCAACGAAACCTTCGCCAACCCAAACGGAAGTACCTGCGACATAAACCTTGCTAGGATTGTAGGGGTCAACAGCAATTGCGCCACAAACCTGACCCGAATTGCTGGTAAAAGGAGTGGTGGTGGAAGTGGTCAAAGTAGTCCAAGTGGATTGATTTTTGGTCATATAGACACCGTGCAACAAGCCATATCCATTGACAACCATTGCATAAACATAGCTGGGGTTTGACGGAGCGACGGCAATATAGATGCGCTTTGCGCTGGCAGGGAAAATGGTTGCATTTGAACTAGATACATCCACAGGATCGGTATTGGCCGTAACATTACCCACACGATAGAGTTTGTTCTCGGTGGAGAAATAAACCATGTTGTAATCTCCTACAACAGCCACGTCATAGACTGCCTCGCCAGAGAAAACAGCGGAATAAGCCGATCTGCTTTCCCAGTCGCTTTCGTTGCGGATTTCCCAACGGTAGAGACCCGAATTGGTAGCTGCAAAGAAATAGGAAACACCCTCTTTTTCATAGATAGCGAGCTTGTTCACAGCCGAAAATTCAGAACCTGCTCCCATTGTTTCAGTAGTAGGAATCAGCGTATAACTCTGGTCTGCAGGATTGAAGCGATAGATACCACGACCAGCAGGAGACATTGAAGAGTTTTTCGAACCCTGGACAAAGCGACCTTCACCCGTTCCGATATAAATCATATTGTCAGAACCCTGAACCATGCAACTGATAGGCAATACGACCTCTTCGCCATTGATGACACAAGGCACGTTATTCCATAAATTGTTGAGTCCTGCATTGTTTCTCACATACAAGCCACCCGAAGCGGCACCTGCGTAAATAGTCTGATTTGTGGAATCGCTCTTGTCGATAACCATAGAAGTAACACGACCGCCAACATTGTCTGGACCAATCTCAACAATCTTGCTACCTGCTGCATTTTGAGCCATTGACATACCTGTCATAGCCACAAAAAGGCCTCCAAATAGGCTGAAAAGCACTTTGCGTATTTTCATAATATATTAATA
>JAGHVO010000014.1 GCA_018064245.1 Candidatus Colimorpha pelethequi | reverse complement strand
CCCAAAACCAAAAAAAAAAAAAAAAATTATATTTTTTTTTTAATAAAAAACGGGGGGCGGGGCCCCGCCCCCCCCCCCGATTTTGTCTTTATCCAAAACCTCAAGGACGGATAACCGTCACCTTGAAAGTCATATCTCCCACCACTGGATCAGGCAAATAGCCGTCCATATCTTGCAACACGATCGTCACCATTCCCTCGCCATATTCAAACCGTACATTCTCAGGGACAATCGTTCCTGCCTGCGTTGGCATCGGATAGACGTATGGCATGTCATACCATTTTTCGCCCAGAGCCACACAAGCAATCACTGCACCGTTGCGCATTACGGTAGAAGTGATGTCGGGATTTTCGCAGTTCACGTAGAAGAAGTCTTCGCCACTCATCCACTCATAGTCATGAACGGTATAATAGGAAGTATAGATTTCGGCGCCATTGTAATAATTAATCACATCAGGTTCCGTCTGGACATAATAACGAATCACCTCCGGTTCCTTTTCGCATCCTGACAGCAAAAAGGCGAAAGCAAGCAAAGGTAAAAGCAATTTCTTCATATCTATCATTCTATAAGAATTAAAAATCAATGGAAAAAAGAAAGGCGACTTGCAGCACAAATCGCCTTCCTTATTACATTACAAGGTATTTTCACGGGCGAATCACAGAGACCTTGAAAGTCATGTCGCCATAAACCTCGTCGGGCAGATAGCCATCCATGTCTTGCATTACGATGGTCACCATACCTTCGCGGTATTGGAATCTAACATTTTCAGGGACAACTACACCGGCGGAAGTCTCCATTGGATAGACATAAGGCAAGTCGTACCAGTTGTCTGCGTTCCAAACACAAGCCACCACGGCGCCGTTTTCAAGAACTGCCCTGGTGATGTCAGGATTCTCGCAATCTACAAAATAGAAATCACCATTACTCATCCACTGATTGTCATGCACTGTATAATAGGCAGTACGCACTTCAGAACCAGTGTAGTAGTTGATGATGTCCGGGTCTTTTCTGCAGCCCGTTGCCAACAGCACGAGGGCAAGCAAGGGGAAAATAATTTTTTTCATAACAGATAGTTTTTGATTTTCTTATTATTTTGTATTATTTCTAACGCAAAAATTGCATCTTTATTATGTTTTTTATTAATAGACGTTAAAACATTGAACGTAAGGCGCCAAAACGAGATGCAAGCATCTAAGTTTACTTGAGATTTACCACCGTGATGCCGTCTCCACCCAGTTCCAGACGCTCAGAGCGGAACGACTGCACGTCGTGATTGTGCTGCAGCCGTTCCCGGATCAAAGTCTTCAAAATGCCATAGCCCTTGCCATGCAAGATACGCAACTCCTTCTCACCCAATAGCTGTGCTTCATCCAAGAAATGATCGAGTTGCGACAAGGCATCCTCAGCACGCTGGCCACGAAGGTCAAGCGTAGGATTGAAATACTTGCGTTTCTCGTTGATGTCGTCGAAAATGGATTGGAAACGGGACTCCTGTTTCTTGGATTTATCGGCAGGAATGACCTTCTTGCGTGTCTTTTGCAGGTTCTCCACGGCAATGCGCATACGCAAACTGTTGCTCTCTATCACCGCCTTCTTGCCTTTCAGTTCCACCACTTCGCCATACGACTCCTGACCGACAATCTTCACAATGTCGCCCACTGCAATCTCACCTTCTACGACATCGCTCTCACTGTGTTGAGTTGTTGATTTGTTGATTTGTTGAACCGACAACTTGGATTTGCGACGCTTCTCCGCCGCGACAGCCTCTTTCTGTTTTACCTCCTCCAACTTGTCGCGCAAACGTCCACGTGCCTGAGCTGTTTGTTCCTTCTCAGCCTGGGCGGTCTTGATATCGCTGATGGTCTGCTCCACCGTACGATTGGCATCGGTCAAAATCTGCTTCGCCTCCGCCCTCGCCTGACTGATAATATCATATTTCTTCGCTTCCAACTTCTCGTTCAGCCGCTGGTATTTCTGCACGACCTCTGCCAAAAAGCTGTCCGCCACAGCAAGTTCCTCCTTCTGGCGGGCAATCTCTTGCTTGTCGAGTTCCATCTGTTGCAGCTGATGCTCAAAATTAAGCATTTCAGCACCCACCTTCTGCGAGGCAGCCTCCAGCACGTCGGCAGGGAACCCGATATTGGCGGCAATCTCAAAGGCGAACGAACTGCCAGGATGACCGATGGCAAGCATGTAGCGTGGCCGCATCCGCTCGGTGTCGAACAGCATGGCTCCATTCACGATGCCGAGATGTTTGTCTGCCAACAACTTTAGGTCGGCAAAGTGCGTCGTAACAACACCAAAACTATGTCTGCGGCAAAGTTCTTCCAACAATGCCTCGGCAATGGCACAGCCCGCACGAGGCTCGGTGCCGCCACCCAACTCATCCAACAAGAAGAGCGTCTTTTCGTCGGCTCGCGCCAACAACGCCTTCATATTCTGAAGATGGGAAGTGTAGGTACTCAAATCGTCGGCAATAGACTGCTGGTCGCCGATGTCAATAAACACCGACTCAAAGATGCCAAACTCCGACGTCTCGCGGCAAGGCACAAGCAACCCACACTGCAACATATACTGAATCAATCCCACCGCCTTGAGGCAGACCGACTTTCCGCCAGCGTTGGGACCCGAAATAATCAAGATATGGTTCTCGTTGTCCAACTTAATATTGAACGAAACCACCTCCTTCACGCGCTCATCAAGCACCAACAAGGGGTGGCGAGCGTCAAGCCATTCCATCAACACCGCATCGTTCACGATAGGCATACCCGCATTGAGACGCAACGCCAGTCGAGCCTTGGCGCGGATGAAATCAATACGTGCCAAGAACCAATAGGCAGACAACAGCGCACCCAACTGAGGACGCAGCAAGTCGGAGAAAGCCGTCAAGATGCGGATTATCTCCTTGCGCTCGTCAAACTCCAACTCGCGCAGGTCGTTGTTCAGTTCCACCACCTCGGAAGGCTCCAGATAGGCGGTGCGGCGCGTGGCTGACTCGTCGTGAATCAAGCCCTTGATTTTGCGACGGTGCGTGTCGAGCATGGGAATCACCATGCGGCCGTCACGGATAGTGGCCTCGGCATCCTCAGGAGCCCATCCTTCACGCTTGGCATGAGCCAAAGTCTTGCTGATCTGGAGGTCCACATCAATACGTTTGCGGCGCATACGCTGACGAATTTCATTCAGCGTAGGTGAAGCCGTATCATAGATATCGCCCTTATCGTCCACGATCTTGTTCAACGAGCGCAACACCGCATCATCCCACTCCACGCGCTCGGCAAGTTGAGTCAAGGCAGGATAAGAAGGTTGTCCAGACTCGTTTCGGTCGTCTGCGGAATCATGGAAAAAACGCAAAACATCCCGCAATGTCGAGAGCGACACCTTGAGGTTGAGCAGTTCCTCCACGTCAATCACCGTATTCTCCACTTTCAAGCGCGCCAATTCCTCAGTCATATCCACAAAATCCTGAGACGGGAATGAGCTGGCAAACATCACAATCTGGCGCATTTCCTCAGTCTGGCGCAACTCACGCAACACCTTTTCGTAATTCGTCAGGAAAGTCATTTCCTGCGTCATTCGCAACGCCAACTGATTGCTGCACTCACCCGCGAGCATCTCGCGGATCTTGTCAAAGCCTAATTTCTCTTCTAAAGTCATGGGGGCTGAGAATTGAGTTAAGAGTTAAGAGCTAAAGGTCAAGGTCAAAGTCAAAGTCAAGGTTAAGGTCAAGGTCAAGGTTCTTAACTAATCAAAGTCTAAATAGAACGGCCAATGCTGGCGGAAACGTTGCAGAGCTTCGGCATTCAGTTCTACGGTGGCGACAGTTTCCTTGTCGGCGCAACCCGCAATCTCAATGCCTTTGAAGTCGATGGCGGCGGAGTTTCCCGTATAGGGTATTCCCGTTCCATCGGTGCCCACGCGATTGACACCCACCACATAGCTCAAATTCTCTATGGCACGCGCCTTGAGCAACGTACTCCATGCCTCATGGCGTGACCCCGGCCAATTGGCACACACCAACATCAGATCATACTCCATTGTCTCACAGTCACGCGGTGCGTTGCGGAGCCATTTGGGGAAACGGAGGTCGTAGCACACTGCAGGCTTTATGCGCCAGCCACGCCACTCGAAAACCTCTCGGCTACAGCCCCTGCCCAACTGCGAAGCCTCACTACTCATTCGGAAGGTATGCGCCTTGTCGTAAAAGCCAAATTCGCCGTCGGGACGCACCCAATGAAGACGGTTATAGACCACGCCATCAACCTTTACAGTCCAAGTGCCGACAAACAGCGCGTCATGCTTGCGCGCCATACGCAAAGCAAAGTCATAGGTGGCACCCTTCGGTGCCTCTGCCATAGCCACCATATTGTCGCTAAAGCCCGTAGAGAAAGTCTCCGGCACAATGAGAATGTCGGCAGCAACGTCCTCAAAAGCAAGTTCCACCTTACGAAAGTTCTCTTGTGGATCTTCCCAAGCAATATCCTGTTGATAGAAAGCGAGACGCATTAATTGAGAATTGAAAATGTTAAGGTTAAGGTCACTAATCATCATTAAAAAAGGCGTGCCTTTGGGATTCAGACACGCCTATAGTCGATTCGCAACATCGAATTACTCGGCAGCGGGAGCTTCAGCAGCTTCTTCTGCGGGAGCCTCAGCGGCTTCTGCCTCTGCCTTAGCAGCAGCTTCTGCCTCAGCAGCAGCCTGACGCTTAGCGGCAACAGCAGCAGCCTTAGCCTCGTTGGCTTTCTTTTCAGCTTCCATAGCAGCCTTTTTGCTATCACGCTTTGCATTGTCAACTTCGCTCTTTACATTAGCGATCTTGGTCTCTTTAGCCTTGAGCCATTCGTTGAACTTAACGTCAGCCTGTTCCTGGCTGATAGCGCCCTTCTCAACACCAATCTGGAGATGGCGTTTCAACAAAGCACCCTTATAGGAAAGGATGCGACGAGCGGTATCGCTGGGTTGAGCACCGTTCTTGAGCCATTCAACAGCCTTGTCGAGGTTGAGGTCGATGGTAGCGGGGTTAGTGAGCGGATTGTAGGTGCCTAATTTCTCGATAAATCTTCCGTCCCGAGGTGCACGACCGTCCGCAACAACGATATGATAGAAAGGTTGATTCTTTTTACCATGACGCTGTAATCTAATTCTTGCAGGCATAATTAATTGTTTTTAATATTGTTAATAAAATATTGATTTGTCAAAAGACTTGCAAAGATACAACTTTTTTCGCAAACAGAGCGCATAGCAAGAAAATTTTTCCCCTGCTATGCCGAGTCGAGAAAAAAGCCCTCTACTTTTTTTCTGAATCTGCAATATATTTATTGATTTATGACTATCGATTAATTATTGGCAAATTGAAAAAACGGGAAGCAATGACTGTTTCCCGTTCAAAGAGATGAAAAATGAGGGCCCGCCCTACTCTGGAAGGACTCCTAAGTTTTTCAAGAGGCAAGCGACAAGCATTATGGCAAGGTCGGCAATAAGCATTCCTTTGGTGATTCCGCCAAATACCCGCCTACCGCTCAACTTAAGAGCCGTCATCGTCAAAGCGGTGAACATCAAGGGCATCAACGCTGGGTAGAGGGCGACACTCGTGGAGATGTCGCCCTGCATCAATGCAACGGATGCGCGCTGGAATCCGCAGAAGGGACAGCAGATGCCAAAAAGCTCATGATAGACACACGGCAAAAGATGCATCAAACATAGTGATTAGTGACAGGGATGGGAGTTAAAGATCCAGCAAATCGGCGAGGAAAAAGAGTTCTCCGCCCACAAAGATAGCGGAAATGATGCCTCCCACAACAGCGATAGCGCCAAACACGATGCCAATGATGGAGGTCACCTTTCCTGCCTTCAACATTCCTAATCCCGAATACATGGAGGGATTCAAATTGTAAGTTTTCATTCCATTGTTTGCCAACACGAGGCCGACAATGCCAAGAACCAATCCCACCATCAAGCATCCAGAAAGGAGGGACAAGATGCCCAAAATCATGGAGGTCACGGCATTAGGAGCGGTATTTATGGTCTGAGGCGTTGCATTATTAAACTGTTGATTTGAATTTGACAAAGGAGTTTGAGGATTTTGCATTTCTTCCATAATACATTTTTTTAATTAGTGAACTGTAATCTGTGAACTGTGATCTGTGAATTAGAGGTCATCCCATGCGTCGAGCGCGTCTTCGTAGGCGTCAATCACGTCGGAAGCGGTCTTTGCAGCCTTGAGCATTTTCTTTTCGGCCTTGACGGCTTTCTCCAAATCGTCAAGGTCGTCGTCATCGAACAAATCGTCATCGCTATCGCTGGAACTGCCACCAGAAGCGCTCCAGCCGCGGGTTAGTTCCATATTGCTGATCAACAGTCCTGAGACCTTGTCAAAAACGGCTTTCATTTCTTTGTAGCTACCACTTCCGTCGCCCCAACCGTTACCGAACTGCATTTCTTCCATTTGACCGGGAGCAGACTTGAGGAGTCCCTCAATCATACCCCAATCAGGATTGGCGACATAGTCCAAAGTGTTGCCGTTTTGATCGGTGTAAGAGATGTTCATGTTTCCCATTGTTGGCAGATAATAGGAATTGGCACTCTGATCGGTTTCAGGCACCTCACTAAAGAGCGTAGTGTTGCCGAAAGGAATAATGGCACGCACCTGCCACTCCTTGTCAACCTTGACCAGCATGATCTTGATGGAATCCGAGGTGATTTTGAGCAAGTCTTTGTGCATACCCGACATCTTCACCGCATCGGCGGGAATCATTTTCACTTCTTCCTCTTGTTTCGCACAAGAGACGAGAGTTGTCATTGCGACCAACATTGTGGTCAAGAAAAATGTAATTTTTTTCATAATGTTTTTTTATTAGTGATTTGTGACTCGGATTTAGTGATTATTGGCTGGTTATTCCTCGTCTTCAAACTTCATGATTTTCGCGTCAAGCATGTTTTCAAATTCCTTATCAAGCTCGCTAAGTTCATCAATTTCCGAATCTGAGACATCCTCGAGCCTGTCATCCAACCAATCGTCGAGTCCGCAATACTTTTTTTCAATTTTTTCCAATTCGGACAAGTTGTCCGCTTCTTCGACCTCTTTTGTCAAGGTTTTCAGCTGTTTCTTGTATTCCCGATAGGGTTTGCTACCGCACGACGCAAAAAGCAAGACCACGGAAATGATTGCTGTAAGGAGCATTGTTTTTTTCATGTATTAATGTTTTTTTGTTTTGCCTACTCTAAAAAGGATTTTCGGCTTCCTCCGTTTTCGAGTTGCAAAATTACGGAGAATGCCACATAGGCGCGTGGTCCTTTTTGGTTCTAATTCAAAGCGCAAAAAAAACTTCGTACGGAAACGGAACCGAACGAAGTTAATGAAACGTGGAGGAAATTTACATCTTGTCGAAGCGATTCGACAGTTCATTCAACTGATGGTCTTTGGAATTCCATTCTTTTTGGATGGAATCAAACTGGGCTTGTGTAAACTTGCCCGCATCAATGCCGTCATATATACTTTCAAGCCGTTGATACTGTGGCAACATTTGCAATTTTTGCAAGGCATAAAAAAGACATTCCGCGGCGGATTCAAGATAGCGCTGGCGCTCAGAGGCGTCACTGATATGGTGTCTGTTCAAATACTGCTTCACACTGATGAGCGTTTTAACATCGCAAATCAGTTCATCATACGCTTCCAATTCGGAATAACGTTGTCTTCCCGACCGAAGTGCTTTTTCCAAAGGTGCAATATTGCCATCCACAGTGTTTCTCAGCCATACTTGATAATCATCACTGAATTTGAGGGCAGACTCTGTTTGCTGATTTGAAACAGATTCTTGTACGTCGACAGTATCGGCATCAACTGCTTCGACAGTATCCATCGGTTTTTCATCAACGGTAGCGCTCCCCAATTCAATCTTCGTTTTTTCTTTGGCAGGAAATGTCAGAAACAGAACTATGACAAGGCCTATTGCCATTAGAAACAACCAATGGAAGCGACGCAACGTGTCTGCCTTTTGCATTGCCCGCCGCACAGCCTGAGCGTTGGGGTAACGATTTGCGGCTTTATGTTGCACACATTTTCTTGCCACAAATGCATAGCGGTGTGGAAAGATTTCGCGCAGCATAACGCCAAAGGCATAGATATCGGCACGACAATCGACAACACACTGAGGATTTTTCTGTTCAGGAGCGGCATATCGGAGGGTGCCTGCCGGCTGTTTGAGGATAGAATAGGTGTCGCTGTCGGCAAGGCCGAAATCAATGACCTTTACATTGTCGCCATTACGTGTGACAAGGATGTTCGAAGGCTTGAGGTCGCGATGTACCACCTGACATTTATGGTAGTAATCCATCGCGTCCAGCAAATGGGAAAGCACACGTTTGCGGTTTTCGGCAGAAGGATTCTCTTGCAAAAAATCCCGCAAGGAACGGCCATCGACATACTCCAACACAATGCAATGACCCAATTCCTCAACGTTCTCGTATCCTATAGTACGCACAATACAGGAATGTTCCAACGCCACACCCAACTCAAACTCTTTCCGCAAGAGTTCTTCGTAGAGCACATTACCACGATGTTCCTCTTTGAGACACTTCAGCACCTGCCACTTGCCGTAGCGCTTGACCTTGAATAGTAGGTTGAATCCGTGCGACGGCAATGGCGTAAAGTCGGTGAACTGCGACGAAACAGACACTTGTACGTCAGCAATTTCTCCCGATGTTGATATGGAACTTTGCTCTTGCATGCTTTTGCAAAAGTACATATTTTTCACGATTTACGCCTCAAAAGATTTAAGGACCAAAAAGGATGAATCGGTTCAAGAAAAATGCCGTATCTTTGCAATCAAAAACAACCTAAATCAACAAATCACCCTTTTTCCCCAGTCACTAATCACAAAATGAAGAACCCAAACGACGAGACAAGCCAACATATAGTCATTTTGCGCAATTTGATAGAAGAATCCGTGGGACGGAAAATCAAGACTCCCACAGACTTCAGTTTTCTCACTGGCGTCATTATGGAACGCACAAAGGAGATGCTCAGCGTCACCACACTCAAGCGAATCTGGGGCTATATCGATGGCTACGACACAACACGTTACGCCACCCTATCTATCTTGGCACGTTGCGTGGGATACAAAGACTGGGAGTCGTTTGAGCAGAACTACTGCAACAGTGACCAAGAGAGTTCGAAACTACTGTTTGGAGAATCGCTCAACGTTCAAGACCTTGCTGAAGGCACACAGATTCGCATTGCCTGGAATCCAGACCGGGAATGTCTGCTGAAAGCTTTGGGGCAAGGCAATTTCGAGGTTTTGGAATCCGTCAATTCCAAACTCAAAGCAAACGACACTTTCCACTGCTCGTTGATGATACTCAACCAACCGCTGTACATCGACAACTTAGTACAAGCCAATCACGAGAGCGCCCTTTTCGTGGTGGGAAACAAAGGCGGACTGACAAAAATCGAGGTGGAGAGGTGTTGAGGTGTGACATTAACCTTGACTTTAACCTTGACCTTGACTTTGACCTTGACCTTAACCTTAACTAATTCTCAATTCGATAAGTTCTCAATCCGATAATCTTCAAATCTCCAAATCAACAAAATTCGCTATCTTTGCAAATTAATTGATGCAAGGATATGAATAAAAATTGCGTTGCAACGGTAGGTATGTTTGACGGTGTGCACAAAGGCCATCGCCACATTCTGAAATTGTTACGCGCCGAAGCTGAGCGACGCGGACTGGAGCCTTGCGTGGTGACTTTCGACACACACCCTCGCATCGTTTTGGGCAAAACGGGTGACAATTTCCGACTTTTGACCACTACGGAGGAGCGCATCGAACTTTTGAAAGAAAGCGGAATCGAACACGTAGAGGTGTTGCATTTCGACAAAGAGACAGCTTCACTCTCGGCATGCGATTTCCTGCGCAGCCAACTTGCCGGCAGACTTCACGCGCAAGCGTTGGTGCTGGGCTACGACAACGCCTTTGGCAACAAGCAACGCGACGACTTCGGACAAATTGGAATCCTTGCACAAGAACTTGGCATTGACCTAGTTCACGACGAAGCCTTGTATGACGGCGACACACCCATCAGCTCCACCCAGATACGCAAAGCCCTTAGCGAAGGCAACATGCAGAAAACCAACCAGATGCTCGGATACACATTCAATTTGGAAGGTACCGTTGTTAAGGGGAAGCAGATGGGACGAAAAATGGGATTTCCTACCGCCAACATCGCCATAAACGACCCGTGGAAAGCCATTCCCGCAAAGGGCGTTTATGCCATTGCCGCCTCTGACCGCCAAGGCAACACTTGGAACGGAATGGCCAATCTCGGTCCCCAACCCACTTTCAAAGGTCTGATCGACGTGCTTGAAGTAAATCTCTTCGGCATGAAAGAGGACATCTACGGACAAATACTTAACATACAATTTATTGACAAGATCAGAGACATCCAACGATTTGATTCCTTGGAAGAACTTACCGCACAGCTTGCACTAGACGAAGCTCATTGCAAAGTCTTGTTTTCCAAAGCTATAACATATTGATTTTAAACCACACGACTACTTGAGATTCTATTTCTTGCAAGAAACTCCAAAACCATTAATATGAAACTCTTAAACCATATTTTGCTCATCCTCTTCATGGGATGTTTCCTGACCCTTGAGGCGCAACCTGGAAAGGTGTACAAGTCTCTCAAGGAAATCAAAAATCCCGAAGATGTCTATATCCTAAAACTAAACCACAAAAGACTCACGAAAATTCCCACAGAAGTATTCAAAATGACCAATCTGAGGGTTTTAGACTTGGGGAAAAACAACATCAGCGTAATTCCTTCCAACATCGTAGAGCTACAAAATCTGGAAGAGCTGAAGATCGAACGCAACCTTTTGAAATCGTTGCCATTGGAGATTGGACTATTATCAAAATTAAAAGTCATCGACGTCAACAGAAACCCCATAGAAGAACTTCCCGACATCATCGGATATCTCAACAACTTGGAAAAACTCATCCTTTGGGGCACTGGCGTAGCGCAACTTCCCGACAGTTTCGAAGCCCTCGACGGCACGCTGCAACTGCTTGACATGAGGGCTTGTTCATTGACTCGTGACGACCAGGAAAAAATCAGCCAGATGCTCCCAAACGTGAAAAAAATGTGGAACCAAGCATGCAATTGTAGATGATTAGTGACCTTAACTTTAACCTTGACTTTGACCTTGACCTTAACCCTTAACCCTTAGCTAAATATAATCTCCAAATCTTCTAATATCATAATTTTCAACTATATAAAAAGCATAATGAACAAAGAGGAGTGCTATTATTTAGGCAAAATAACCAAACCATACGGATTAAAAGGAGAAGTAATCTTATTTCTTGACGTAGACGACCCCTGTGAATATGCCGATTTGGATTCAGCTTTCGTAGAAATCAAGGGCAACCTCATCCCCTACTTTTTTCAAATCCAAAACCTTAACGGAAACAAAGCCACCTTGGCTTTTGAAGACATTTCCAAAGAAGAAGCTTTGAGTCTGGTGGGTTGCGAACTCTATCTGCCCTTGAGCAATTTGCCCAAACTGACTGGGAACCAGTTCTACTATCACGAAGTCATCGGTTTCAAAATCATCGATTCGGAATATGGCGACATCGGAGTTTTACGCACCATCATCGAATATCCCGCCCAGCCACTGCTACAAATAATGAAAGACGAAACGGAAATCCTCATTCCTTTGATAGACCAAGTAATCGACAAGGTCGACAGGGCGCAAAAAACGATTTTCATCACCGCTCCGGCCGGACTTATCGACCTCTATCTTTCCTAATGACGATAAAATCGAAAATCGGGACAAGCTTGTATTTATCAATCCCACAACACGTTTTCAACATTATGTTGATAGTTTATTGCCAAACGACAACAAATTATTAGTAAATTTGCCCCCAATAATCAAAACAAACTACTATGGGTAATACGAGTGAAAATATCGAAAAAAATTGCTATTCTGCCGAAGAACTACAGGAATTCAAAGAACTCATACTCAAGAAAATCGAAGAGGCGGAATTTAATTTAGAAGCACTGAAAGCCAATCTTGCAGGCAATGAGAACGACGTAAACGACACTGCTCCCACATTCAAGACCCTTGAAGAAGGAAGCAACGTTCTTTCGAAGGAAGAAAACGCACGTCTTGCAGCGCGCCAACAGAAATTCATCCGCGACTTGAGAGACGCATTGATCCGTATCGAGAACAAAACCTACGGAATCTGCAAAGTCACTGGCAAACTCATTCCAAAAGAGCGCTTGATGGTAGTGCCACACGCAACGATGACCATCGAGGCCAAGGAAATGCTGAGCAAGAAAAAATAAGGCTCGTTTTCTAGTCGAAAAACGGAATTGAGCGCCGTCAGTTGATGCGCGGTATTGCCGAGAGCAGTTTCTTGGTATATTCTTTTTGGGGATTTGCGTAGAGTTCATCGGCAGTCCCCATTTCTACTATATGCCCTTTTTCCATTACCATGATGCGGTCGGAAAGAAACTTGACCACCGAAAGGTCGTGGGTAATGAAAAGATAGGTATAGTTGTATTTTTCCTTTAGCTCGTTAAGCAAATTGAGCACCTGTGCCTGAACCGAAACATCCAACGCCGAAACGCTTTCGTCGCAGATGACCAACTCGGGACGCAATACCAACGCCCTTGCAATACAGACACGCTGACGCTGACCGCCCGAAAACTCATGCGGATAGCGACCATACCACTCGGGTTCAAGTCCAACTTGCTGCATCAATTCCAGCACCATAGCACGCCGTTCTTGGTCGTTTTTTCCGATATTGTAGTTTTTGAGCGGTTCCAAAATGGCATCGCCAATGGGAATGCGAGGATTTAGCGATGAATAGGGGTCTTGGAACACAATCTGAATCTTGGGACGAAGTTTTTTCAACTCACCCGAGGAAAGGTCACGGAGCGAAACGCCATTAAAAAGCACGTCACCCGAATGACTGTCAATCAAGCGCATAATGGCACGTCCCAAGGTGCTTTTTCCACAGCCCGACTCACCCACCAAACCCAAAGTCTCACCTTTATAAATATCAAACGAGACCTTATCAACAGCTTTCAGCTCTTGCAAAACCTTGCCGAAGAGATTCTTTTTCAATGCATAGACCACTTCAAGATTGCGCACCGAGAGCAAAGGTTGTTCCTCAGAATCGAAAACTCGAGGGACGACTTTCTCGCTAAATTCACTCGGCAACGGATCCTCAGGATGGGCGGCTTGTGCCAGAAAATCCTTGACCGTAGGCAACCTGCGCGGACGCACGTCCAGCGGAGGTCGGCATGCCAAAAGTCCCTTGGTGTAGGGATGCTGAGGATTGGACAACACATCATTGGCCTTGCCTTGCTCCACAATCTCGCCTTTATACATAACCGCCACATCGTCGGCAATCTGCGCAATGACACCCAAATCGTGGGAAATGAAAATGATACCGATGCCGTATTTCTGCTGCAACGAACGCAACAGTTCAAGAATGGTTTTCTGCACCGTTACATCCAATGCCGTGGTGGGTTCGTCGGCAATCAAGATGTCGGGATGACACACCAGCGCCATGGCAATCATCACACGTTGTTTCTGTCCGCCACTGATTTCGTGAGGATAGCTGTCGAAAATCTTCTCAGGGCGAGGCAACATCACCTCGTTGAAAAGATCCAGCACCCGCTGACGCGCCTCTTCACGAGTAACCTTTTCGTGCAACAGCAACATTTCCATCACCTGGGCGCCACATTTCTGAACGGGATTGAGCGATGTCATGGGTTCTTGAAACACCATCGAGATACGGTTGCCGCGATAGACATTCATCTCCTTGTCGGAAAGTTGCAACAAATCGATAGGCGCGGAACCGCCAGAAGGCGTGAACAATACTTCTCCCGACGAGACTCGCGACTGCGGCCTCGGCAACAACTGCATAACAGCCATCGAGCTGACCGACTTGCCAGAGCCCGACTCGCCCACAATGCCCAAAGTACGGCCACGGAAAAGACGGTAGGAAACATTTTTCACCACCGTTTGATAGTTTCCGTTTCTCAGAAAATCCACCGAAAGTCCTTCCACCTGAAGGACGACGGCATTGTCATTTTGCAGTGATATAGGGGTGTTTGCGTCCACGCTAATTTTTTTTATTATAAATACGTTTTTTTATTAGAAAAATTGTGTAAATTTGCAAAATCGAATCAAGTTAAACTTAATAAAAACACTAACATTATGACAAAATCAGAACAATTCATGGAAATGGAAGCCAAATACGGCGCCCATAACTATCATCCACTACCAGTAGTACTCGCCAAGGGCGAAGGCGCTTTCGTATGGGACTGCGAAGGCAAAAAATACTTTGACTTTCTTTCGGCATATTCCGCAGTAAACCAAGGCCACTGCCACCCCAAGATTGTGAAGGCCCTCTGCGACCAGGCACACGAACTCACCCTCAGCAGCCGCGCTTTCTACAACAACTGCCTCGGCGAATGGGAAAAATATGTCACCGAATATTTTGGCTACGAAAAAGTTCTGCCAATGAACTCTGGCGCCGAAGCTGACGAGACCGCTCTGAAACTCGCCCGTCGTTGGGGTGTCGTGAAAAAAGGCATCAAGAACGACGAAGTAATGATTGTTTGCTGCGAAGGCAACTTCCACGGCCGCACCATCACCATCATCACCATGAGCAACGATCCCGAGAGCTACGCCAACTATGGTCCTATGACTCCTGGTTTCATGCGCATTCCTTACAACGATCCCGCTGCACTCGAAAAGGTTTTGAGCGAACATGGCGACAAGATTGCCGGTTTCTTGTTGGAGCCTATCCAGGGTGAAGCTGGCGTTTATGTACCCGATGAGGGCTATCTGAAAAAATGCTACGACATCTGCAAGAAATACAATGTATTGTTCATGGCCGACGAAGTACAGTGCGGTATCGCACGTACCGGTAAGATGCTCGCTTGCGACCACGAAGGTGTTCGTCCCGACATTCTTATCCTTGGCAAGGCCCTCGGCGGTGGCGTAGTTCCCGTATCCGCAGTCCTCGCAGACGACGAAATCATGCTCAACATCAAGCCCGGCGAGCACGGCTCCACCTTCGGTGGCAACCCCATCGCCGCAAAGGTTTCCATCGCAGCCCTTCAGGTTATCAAGGACGAAAAACTGATGGAGAACGCAGATCGCCTCGGCAAGATCTTCCGCGAAGAGATGTCCAACTTCAAGAGCCCGATGATCGAGAAGGTTCGTGGCAAAGGTCTCTTGAACGCCATCATCATCAAGCCCCACAACGGCAAAGAAGCTTGGGACGTTTGCTTGAAGATGCGCGACATGGGCGTTTTGGCAAAGCCCACCCACCAGCACATCATCCGCTTCGCACCTCCTCTGGTAATCACCGAAGAGCAGTTGCGTGAAGCAATGGAAATCATCAAGAAGGCCATCGCCTCTTTTGAATGATAAGCGAATAAGCAAAACAACAAATAGTTGTGAGGCGCCACCAACTGTGGCGCCTCACTTTTTTTACGCTCTTCCATCGCCATTCCCAACAAACGATCCTAATAGGTTTTCCAAAAAATATTCGCGCTGTCCAAGACACTACAATATCGCCTAATTTCAGGAATATATTCCGAAATTATCGCCACTTTTTAGGAATACATTCCAAAAATATCGCCCAATTTTAGGAATATAGTCCGAAATTATCGCTGCATTTTAGGAATACAATCCACAAATATCGCCTACTTTCAGGAATACATTCCCAAAATATCGCCACTTTTTAGGAATTATTTGAAAAAATATTTGTAAATTTGCACCAAAACAGAGACAACAATGGTAACACGAAAAATCAACCAAATAATTACAGACCAACTTGATAGCAGCAAAGCAATCATACTCATTGGCTGTAGGCAAGTGGGAAAAACGACCATTCTCAAAGAGATGTTTCCTGAAAACGGTTCAAATTTCTGGTTCTACGGAGACGATGTTGATACGCAACTATTGTTTTCTGACATGACCTCACCGAAACTGCGCAGCATTATCGGCAACAAAAAGACCATTGTCATTGACGAGGCGCAACGCATACCCGACATCGGACTTCGTATGAAAATCATCACCGACCAAATGCCTGATATCAGGCTTCTCGCCACAGGCAGTTCATCGTTTGAACTCGCCAACCGTCTCAACGAACCACTCACAGGCAGGAAATGGGAGAACCACATCTACCCCATTTCGTTTGGCGAAATGGTAGATCATCATGGCTTACAAACCGAGTTGCGCATGTTGCCTCACAGGATGATTTACGGCTACTACCCCGAGGTCGTAACATCCAAAGGAAACGAGAAAAAGATACTGAAGCAACTAACCGACAGCTACCTCTACAAAGACATCTTTGCTTTGGGCGGCATTAAAAAGCCCACCAAATTAGTATTGCTGCTACAAGCACTCGCCTATCAAATCGGTTCGCAGGTATCCTATAACGAACTGTCACAAACCGTTGGACTCGATGCCAAAACCATCGAGAGCTATATCGACATGTTGGAGAAAGCCTATATCGTGTTCCGCCTCAGCAGTCTCAAGCGTAACATGCGCAGCGAGCTCAAGAACAGTCGCAAGATTTACTTCTACGACAACGGCGTCCGCAATGCGCTTATCTCCAACTTCTCGCCCATTGACATCCGCAGCGACAACGGAGCGCTTTGGGAGAACTTCGTCATCTCCGAGCGGATGAAAATGATTGAGTACAACGGCATTTGGTGCAACAAATATTTTTGGCGCACCAAGGACCAAACAGAGATAGACTACGTAGAAGACGAGGACGGCATACTGCGCGCCTACGAAATGAAATTCAACCCATTACGGAAGGCGAGACTACCCGAATCGTTCAAGCAAGCCTACCCCAACCACGAGTTCAAAATCATCACACCCAAAAACATCGAAGAGTTTTTGTTGTAATACCAAACAAGTCGCACGAAATGAAACGATTATGCCTCATACTGATACTTATTATCGTCGCACCTTGGCGCGCCACGGCGCAGCAATACCAAGACACCTCTTTGCCCATATCCCAACGCATAGAGGATTTGCTAGAACACCTGACCTTGGACGAGAAGCTCTCGCTGATGGAGCACCGCAACCCACCCATTTCAAGACTCGGACTCGGCGCATACAGCTGGTGGAACGAAGCCCTGCACGGCGTGGCACGCAACGGTCGCGCCACGGTTTTTCCCATGCCCATCGCATTGGCGGCGACATGGGACACCGCTTTGATACGCAAGACATTCAACGTCGTTGCCCTTGAAGCGAGAATCAAGTACCTCGCCTCCCAAATAGACAGTTCTTACAACAACAGCGACAAATCTATTGAAGCCATACTCTCCGATCTTTGCCAAATGACAGACAGTACGACGCTTCATCCTGCGGTACAGTCCACCGACAATGCAGGACTGTCGTTTTTCGCACCCAACATCAATATTTTCAGAGACCCACGTTGGGGAAGAGGAATGGAGACCTTTGGCGAAGACCCATGGCTTACCGCCCAGATGGGTCTGGCCGCCGTCAATGGGCTGCAACACCTGCCTTCAAAGGCGCCATTTTCGGAAAGACTCGCAACGGCAGCCTGCCTAAAACATTTTGCCGTTCACAGCGGTCCCGAAAGCACGCGACACCAATTCGATGCACAAGTGTCGGCAAGAGATTTACACACGACCTACCTTCCCGCATTCGCCTATATCATCCAACACAGCGACGTGAAGCAAGTAATGAGTGCCTACAACCGACTCAACGGCATTCCCTGCAGCACCAATGAAATGCTGTTGGAAGAGATGCTGCGCAACCGATGGCACTACAACGGCATCATCGTAACCGACTGCTGGGCGCTGAACGACTGTTGGGAGCGAGACAGCAAAACGCCAAGACACGAAACACATTCCACCGCCACACTGGCGGCAAAAGACGCTTTCGGAAAGGAAGTCGATCTGGAATGTGGAAGTGGTCTGCAAGCCTTGCGCGATGCCGTGGATTCGGGCTATATCTCAGAAAAACAGATTGACGAACACCTTCGCAGAATCCTCTCCACAAGAATGGAATTGGGAATTGACGACATACCACAGAATTGTAGTACGGCAAGTGCGTTACGCAAAGCCACAGGCTTGAATTCCGCAGCAATGCAAGCGATAGCCACCTATTACGACAATGCAAACAACTCCCATCGTCTTGAAGTCAATGTCGCCAAGCAAAGCATGGTACTGCTCCAAAACAACGGCATCCTACCCTTAGACCTTTCGGTGAAACGCAACTTTGCGTTGGTAGGTCCAAACAACGACGATTCCGCCATGGTTTTGGGCAACTACAATGGTGCGCCGAACCACTTCCTCCACACCAGCATCAAAGAGGCTTTTCTGCAAAACTGCCCCAACAACATCGCACTGTTCCAGGAGCAAGGTTGCGGACTTGTGACCAACAGCACCAAAGTATCAAAAAAATTCTGGAAACAACTACAAAAGAGCGACGCCGTGATTTTTGTCGGAGGACTCTCTCCTGCCGTGGAAGGCGAAGAGTTGCAAGTCGATCTGCCAGGATTCTATCGAGGCGACCGCACCAAAATCGAACTTCCCGAAATTCAGGTACAGATGATTCAAGCAATCAAACAAAAGACCGGCAAACCTATCATTTTGGTACTATGTACGGGAAGTGCCATCGGACTGGAAGCCGTCAAGGATTACGTGGATGCCATCGTGGTGACGTGGTACGGAGGCGAAGCCATGGGACAAGCGCTATGGGAGAACCTGACGTGTCACGACGGAGTCCATCAAGTGGCTGCCAACGCCTCTTTCGGCAACCTGCCCATCACCTTCTACCGCAACACACAACAACTGCCACCTTTCGACGACTACAGCATGCAACGGCGCACCTATCGATACTTGGAGGATGAGCCACTTTTTCCTTTTGGCTACGGATTGCGCTACAGCCAGCACCAATTAGATACCGTTTGGTACGACAGCGCGACACACACCGTGAACGGAAACATCACCGTTGAACTGCATCCCAAGCTATCGCAAGAGCGCGTATGCGTACAAGTCTATCTACAAAATCCGAACGACACCTTGGCTCCCAAGAAAAGCCTTGTCGGATTCAAGCAAGTGACAGCTGACACGCAGTCCAGCCAGCAAATAGCGTTCTCCATTCCCCTCGAAGCGGACAGTTTTCTCCAATACGATGAAGCCTCACAGCAACTCATCGCGCCTAAAAAAGGATCGCGGTTTGTGCTGCAAGTAGGTTTTAGCAGCGCAAACCGCGATTTGATTGATATTCCTATCACTTGGTAGGAAAGCTACGCAAGCTTAGAATTTCAGTTTCAAAGAAGCCGTAGTGATGATATCCTGATTCTTGATACCTTCAGGAACGATGCTACGATATTCGTAGTTGAAATTGATGTCGAAGAACAAGTGAGCAGAGAGCTTGGATTCGAGAGAAGCGATACCCGTAACAATGTAGTCACCAGCGAAATCATAGAAAGAAGGCTGATAGAAAACAGTTGCCTTTACGGTAACGGCATCACTGATTTTGTGCTTGCCCTTGGCGCGGAGAGAAAGACGCATTACCTGAGGTTTCAAAGCCTCATCTTCAACGGTATATTGCACAAAATCATATACCAAAGCGGCACTTACAGAGTAGTCGCATACGCCAGGGAGGGTGTAGATGCGATATTTAGCGCCAAGCAAGAGACTGGTCTTATATTCGTAACCCTTGAATTTGTTGTTGATGTAGGAAACAGATGCGAAAGGAGACCAACGGTCATACTGCCAGAGGTCAACTTTTGCATTGGCGGTGAAACCTTCATCGTATTTGACTTGATCTTTTTCACCATAGATGATGCTGTAGTCGGCGCTGCACGACAACACGCTGTCGTTACGCTCGATACCACCATTGTTGTTGAAAGTAATGGAGTTGACGTTACCACTCTTGAGTTCGCCACCGAAGCCCAAATTGTAGGACCATTTCTTCTGTGCGGAAACAGTAGCCACACAAGCCAGCATCAGTACGATTGCAAATAATTTACGTTTCATTGTGTTTGAGATTATTAGTTTCTAAAAAATTTTTGCAAAGATACGAAAAAATTAGTGAATAGTAAATTAGTGATTAGTGATTGGTGAATAGTAACTAGAGAATAGTGAATTAGTGAATAAACTCTATATAAGCCCAAACGTACGATTTCGCCACACATAAACAAGGTATAATCCTAACGTACCAACACAACTTTCTCCGCCGGAGCGTTGCCTATCTGAACGAAGAACACGCCCGTCTGGTCCAGTCGGATTTCCTCGCTGTCGAGTTTCTTTATCAGCAGTTGGCGTCCTACTACGTCAAACACTCTCATCGTCTCGCCCATAGCGCCACTGATGCGGATGGCATTGCCGACCACCGTCAGCGTGTAGCTCTTCTGCACCGTCTCGATGCCTTCGGTACTGTTCTCGAAATAGGCAGTAAAAGTGGAATCGGAATAGACCACAATGCTGCGGGGATTTACCGTGTCGCCATCCTGCCAATGAGTGAAACGATAGGGCTCTACAGCCTCGGCAGTAAACACTATGGTGTCGAGATACAAGAAAGTGCCGCCACCTTGCACCTGTCCCATTGAGACATCATCTGAAACACAAGTAACGGCGTAGCTGTTTCTGTCAAATTCAGCCACAAATGTCGTGTCTTGCGTGAGAACGAAAGTGCGGGGATTGTCGGTAACGCCGTCGCTCCACTGCGTGAAGTGGTAGCCGTAGTTAGGCTCCGCCGTCAAAACAACATTGGAAAGATAATCAGCGGAATCCTCACCCATTACATTTCCTTGAAGTGTATCACAAACTTTGATAACAGCATAGGAGTTGTAGCCAAATTGGGCGGTAAACGAGGTGTCTTGCGTGAGAACGAAAGTACGCGGATTGTCGGTAACGCCGTCGCTCCATTGCGTGAAATGATAGCCATAGTTAGATGTCGCTGCAATTGAAATCGGGTCCACACAAACTGATGTCAAAAACGAGACCTCACCCATCGAAGAATCTGCACTATGCAATGTTATCGCAAAAGTTGCTGTTTCTTCCAAATAAGCACCATATTGATACCAGCTTGAATTATATGAACTATGACTACCACAGGGGATGAAGACATCCTGAATAGCACAGCCATAAAAAGTGTTCAAACCCAGCGAGGGTGCTGTCGTGTTATAGGAATAGATTGTACGAAGGCTACTACAATTATAGAAAGCGTACCCTGCAATCCATGTCATTGAATTAGGAATCTTCACACTCGAAATCTCATCTTGACCATAAAATGCACCATAAGGCAGTGTCTGAACATTGTTGCCAATGATTATTACATGAAGATTTAAGCAACGAAACCCACGGTCATCGTAGTTGCTACTTGTATTTCCCCAATCATAATCCGAGACAAAGTCCTCAGCATTATAATACAAAGTATCCAAGCTTGAACATCCATAAAAAACTCTTCTTCCGATACTGGTCACGGAATTGCCGATGGTCACGCTCGTAAGACCGCTGCAACCAGAGAAAACCTGCCACCCAATTGATGTCACGGAATTGGGAATGGTCACGCTCGTGAGACCGCGACAACCAGAGAAAGTACCTTCCATAATCGATGTAACGGAATTGGGAATGGCAATGCTTGCGAGGCCACTGCAACCACTGAAAGCATATCCCCCGATCGAGGTCACGGAATTAGGGATGACCACGCTCGTGAGACCACTGCAACCACTGAAAGCATACACTCCAATTGTCATCACAGAATTGGGAATGACAATACTTGTGAGACCACTGCAATCTCGGAAAGCACTTCCCCCGATTGAGGTCACGGAATTAGGGATGACCATGCTCGTGAGACCACTGCAACCAGAGAATGCAGATCCCCCGATTGTCGTCACAGAATTGGGAATGATTACGCTCGTGAGACCGCTGCAGTTTTGAAAAGCACAAGCGCCTATAGAAACCACAGAATTTGGGATGGTCACGCTTGTCAATCCGCGACACCCATCGAAAATACGAGATGGAATTGTTGTTACCTGTTCTCCTATAGTAATAGAAGTCAAGGAAGTACAACCTTCAAATATAGGCATCGAAATAATAGTAACACTTGTCGTCATGCAATTAATCGCATTAAAAGTCACACTCGTAAGACCAATGCAATTTTGGAAAGTATATATTCCTATTGATGTCACAGAATCAGGGATGGTTACACTTACGAGACCACTGCAATTAGAGAAAGCATAATGACCGATGGTTGCCACAGAATTAGGAATAGTCACACTCGAGAGTGTGTCGCAATAATAGAAAGCATTATCCCCAATTGCAGACACTGAATATAAATTTCCACCATAACTTACCATGGATGGGATGGACAACGAATCCGTAGGCTTAGTGTATCCCGACCAATAGTTACCGGGACAGGTGACTTCAACAGTCAAACTTGAATCCGACAAGATGTTGTAGTACAATGTCTGCCCCGTGGGTGCAACGGCACTAAAATCGTATGCTCTACTGACGAAACAGCAAGCCAACAAAACTGACAAAACAAAATATTTTTTCATGTTGAATGATTTTAGAATTTCTAATTTATTGAATATTCGAAAGCATTATCAATATTGGTAAAAAACCGCGAACTTTTGTTGACGTCCGAGGTTCTGGTAACACCTACAATGCAAACAAGAAAGCTCACGGTTACTCGTGAGCATTTCCGCTTTCGGTTGCATTGTGTTTTGAAATTTACCAGATTTCGGGACGTGCAAAGAATAGCAAAATGCTTTCGATTATTATTTACTTGTTATTTTCTATCTAATTATCTGCTATATGTTTTTGATTAATAATTTTGACACTGCAAAGATACAAAAAAATAGTGAATAGTATTCAAGTTTCGCACGAGAAAACTCTAATGTAGAATAAATGAAGAAAAACGTCTTGTCCCCTATTGGAGGTTCCCTCCAAACCACATCAATTTATTCTCCGCTTCGCTATCGAAAGTCCATGGACTTTCTTCACGTTCTCTTGGCAGAAAGAAGTATTGAGAAGAAAGGCCAGCGCCTGCGTAAAATTTGCTGGAACCTACCAAGGGCGCACCCTACGCGGACATCCGTCCGCATTGGGCAAGTCGAGAATTCCAATCAATATCCGTCACAACCAAGCAAATAGTAGGAATACACATATAGAAAAAGCAATGTGATAAGCAAGGGTGGCAAGCGGGGTGGTCGCAGGCCGGGGTACTTTTCTTTGCTTCGTTTCTTTTCGTACAAGCGAAAAGAAACGAAGATTATCTCAATTATACAATTGAATGTTTCCATCGTCCATAAAATGTGGCAGAACACCAAAAAAGTCGTCAATAAAACGTGCAAGAATAGCCAAAAGTCGTCAACAAAATGTGCAAAAATACTTAAAAAGTCGTCAACAAAACGTGTAATCATTTGATTAAAATAGACAAAGTAACAATATTTATCAATTGATAAACATCACATTATATATCACGTTTCAAACACAACAGAAACGACAAGAAAACAATCAAAAATTTATCGTACTTTTGCATTCAAATATAAGTATATGTATAGACAGGCATTTGTGCAATTGCAGCAATGGAAAAACACTCCAGACGAGCAGCGCAAACCACTCATCATAGAGGGTGCTCGTCAGGTTGGAAAAACATGGTTGGCGAGGGAATTCGGAAAACTTGAATTCAGCAATGTCGTGGAAGTCAACTTTGAAGATGTCGAGCAAATTAAAGGACTTTTTGAAGCGGACTTCGATATCGACAGGATTTTGCTTGCAATTCAGTCGTTAAGCGGGAAGAAAATAATTCCAAGGAAGACTTTACTGTTTTTCGACGAAATCCAACATGCACGGCGTGGTTTGTTGGCTTTGAAGTATTTCAAAGACAAAGCACCACAATATCATGTCATGGCGGCAGGTTCGCTTCTGGGCGTCATAGACCATAAAGATGACTCATTCCCCGTCGGAAAGGTTGACTTTCTCTATATTCGTCCACTTTCTTTCGAGGAGTTTCTGTTGGCACTTGGCAAGGAAGGATTGGTTGATATGCTTCGAACGCGTGACACTGTGTCGATAAATGCTTTTGCGTCGCAGTACGCCGACTTATTGCGGCAATATTTCTACATAGGTGGCATGCCTGAAGTGGTAAAAACTTTTGTATTAAAAAAAGATTATCAAGCGGTAAGGAAGGTGCAACTTTCTATCTTGCGGTCATATGAGCATGATTTTTCCAAGCACCCACCCAAAGAGATTGTCAAGCGAATGCAAATATTGTGGGATTCCATACCGGGTCAGCTGGCAAAGGAAAACCGAAAATTTGTCTTTTCGGCGGTCAAATCTGGAGCCCGGGCAAGGGATTTCGAGACAGCCATCCAATGGCTTTGCGATGCTGGCATGACACACAAAGTAACCCGCATAAACAAAGGAGAATTGCCCCTTTCGGGGTTTGAGGATACGGAAGCCTTCAAGCTTTTCATCCTCGACATTGGACTTATGGGTGCTATTGCCGGACTGACAGCGGAATCGTTGATTAATGGAAACGAATTTTTTGCACAGTACAAAGGGGCTTTGGTTGAACAGTTTGTATTGCAAGAATTGTTGTTGATGCCCGAGATTCAAATCCATTATTGGACCCCCGATGTGGGTGTCGCCGAGGTGGACTTTGTCGTTCAGCTGAACGGGGAAATCGTCCCGATTGAGGCGAAAGCTGGTCGAAATCTTCAAGCCAAATCACTCAAGGAATTCTCAAAACGATATCCCGTCAAACATATCATCAGAACATCCATGGAGCCCATGCTTTATGGCGAGACGGTAATAGAACTACCCATTTACGCCATTTCGTTGCTGCCTCAAATTATACTGACGAACGACCGATAGAAAACGCAAATTGCCACGAATTAACCATAAAGTTGTATCTTTGCACTATGAAAAAATGGATTATTGTTCTTCTATCCTGCTGGAATGCGACGCTCTTTGCTCAGGAATACAACGTCGAGGAGCTGCAACAGCCAGAGACCGACACCACTATCAACGCCCGTCTTGACGCTTGGCAAGACCTCAAATTCGGTTTCATGGTTCATTGGGGCATGTACGCCCAATGGGGCGTGGTGGAGTCGTGGAGCATCTGCAATGAGCCTTGGATCGACCGCAAAGGAGCCAACTACAACGACTATGTAGCACGCTACCAAGCGCTCAACAAGACATTCAACCCCAAGCATTTCGATGCCTCCCAATGGGCGAAAGCGGCACAACAGGCGGGTATGAAATATATGGTTTTCACCACCAAACACCACGACGGATTCTGTATGTTTGACAGTCGCGAGACAGACTACACCACCATGGGCGAAGCATGTCCCGCCCAGCGAGACTTTACTCGCGAACTCGTCAACGCCTTCCGTGCCAAGAACTTCTGGATTGGACTCTATTTTTCCAAAGCCGACTGGCATCACGGCGACTACTGGGCAAAGGAATGGGCAACACCCGACCGCAACGTGAACTACGACATTGCGCAGCATCCCGAGCGTTGGGAACGTTTCAAGCAGTTCACCTATAACCAAATCAAAGAGATCACCCACAACTACGGCGACATCGACATCCTTTGGCTCGACGGCGGCTGGGTGCGTCCTGAATACAGCCTCAACGACGAATACCGCGAATGGCTGGGCTGCTACCAACGCATACAGGACATCGATATGCCGAAGATTGCCGCGATGGCGCGAGAGAACAACAAAGACCTGCTGATTGTTGATCGCACCGTACACGGCAAATATGAGAACTACCGCACCCCCGAGCAGCAAGTGCCCGACACCGTGCTCCCCTACCCTTGGGAGACCTGCATGAGCATGGGCGACAGCTGGTCGTACGTTCCCAACGACAACTACAAATCCACCAAACAACTCATCCACACCTTGATAGATATCGTCGCCAAAGGCGGGAACTTGATTCTCAACGTAGGTCCTGACGCAGACGGACAACTACCGTCAGAAGCGCTAAAGAGGATGGAAGAGATAGGCTATTGGCTGGAAAAGAACGGCTACGCCATTTATGGGACCCGACCTTGCGCACCTTATTCAAAAGGCAATCTGCGCTACACGCAAAGCAAAGACGGCAAGCACCGCTACGAGATAGAACTCATAGACCAAGCTCCTTACGCCATCGTGAAGACAATCAAGAAAAGAAAGTAAGATCAAAAAAAATGTTGAAAACACACTTCGTGTCACAATAGCCTCCAAACCAGCAAAACGTCTTTTCGGAAATCGTTTGTTGATGAAGTTCTGTAGGAGCGATATATTTAGCGTTTCATTTCTCTTTTGCTTGAAGGGGTTCTCTTCAGTTCTTTTTTGCTTGTAATTTCTTTTCGCTTGTAAAGTTCTCTTCATTTCTCTTTTGCTTGTACAAAAGAGAAACGAAGCAAAGAGAAAATACCCCGGCTGTCGCAAAAAACTAAAAATCCTCTTGAACGCAGCAATGTGGATTTAATGCTGCTTCGCAGTAAGGAAGTAAATCCACATTGAATTGCTGCTATCAAGAGGATTTTATTAACGTTTTTTGCTCAAGGCCGGATTTGCAACCACACTGCTTATCACAATGCCTACAACGCGACTTACCACACTTAATTTTCACTGCACAAAGGTGCATATTTTATCAACACACTAAAAAAGTGAGGAGAAATAAAATAAGCTCTGTAGGAGCGATACATTATAGCACAGGGCGCAAGCCCTGTGTGGAAAGTCATTTCGTCAAAAGAGTGCCGTAGGTACGACAGAACGGAATAATTCTAAATCGTCCTCAGTTATTAGCGGATTCATGACGGATATTGTTTGGAATTCCCATCTTACCCAATGCGGACTGAGGTCCGCACAGGGGCGCACCTACAGGGCTTGAATGGAACAGCCTCCTTATTCACAGGCCTATGCTGGTCTGTGCCACCCATTCAGGGTTATAACCTGAGAAACTTTAATTACTTGTAATAGAGGATACTGAGATTCTCGGGTTGAAAAAGTTCCTGCGCAACAGTGAGGATATCTTCGGGCGTCACAGAATAGATGTCGTGGTTCATCTCTTCAAGCGTATCAACATGGTCGTAGTTGAGGCATGCCTTGCCAATAGACTGCATCTCGTTGAGACCCGAATCGTTGTTGATTGTCATCTGACCGATTAGTTGCTGTTGGGCGGCTTTAAGTTGGCGAGGATGCAACGGCGACTGGCAACATTTGTCAAGTTCCTCCAATACCAACTGTGTGGCACGTTCCCAAGCGTCGGCATCCACGCCAGCGTAGATATAGAACAAGCCCGCATCGGTAAATGGCACATATTGAGATTCAATGGTATAGCAGAAACCATATTTCTCACGAATAGCCACATTCAGACGGGAATTCATGGCAGGACCGCCAAGAATGTTGTTCAGCAAGGTAAAAGGAACCTTTTTCTCATCATAGCAGTGAGGCGCCTTGCAACCCAAAAGCATGTGCACCTGATGTGTACGACGATTGAGATGTGTCTCGAAGTGACGATATTCCGGTGGATTGTTGCGCACCAAGGTTGAAGGCGTGAGTGGATACTGCTGGAAATATTTCTCGCAAAGACGGACCAATTTGTCAAACTTCACATTGCCCACAACGGTAATCACCATACGGTCGGTGGTATAGTTGCGGCGCATGAAATCGCGAATAGCATCGGGCGTAAAACGACGCACGTTTTTTGGTGTTCCCAAAATGTTGTGCGCCAAAGGATGACCTTGCAGGATATATTCCTCAAAATCGTCATAGATTTGGTCTGCAGGCGAATCCTTGTAGCTGTTGATCTCCTCCAGCACAACATCTTTCTCCTTCTGCAACTCCTTTTCGGGGAAAGCGGAGTGGAACAAAATATCGGCAAAAAGTTCCAGACAGCGCTCCAGATGCTCCGACAAAGACGTGGCATAGATGCAAGTTTCCTCCTTGGTAGTGAATGCGTTAAGTTCACCCCCCACCCCATCGATACGATTGAGGATATGATAGGAACGACGATGTTCCGTACCCTTGAAAATAGAATGCTCGATAAAATGCGCCATACCTTCCTCGTATCCTTGCTCGTCGCGAGAACCCACTCCGATATAGACACCGCTATACAGTACATCCGAAGTCGTCTGCCGGAATACGATGCGCACTCCATTGGTTAATTTATAATATTGATAAAACATTTTTTACAATTGAAAATTGAAATTTAGAATCGAAAAATCAGACGTTTTCACACTACTCACTATTTCGATGATAAAACAAGCAAGGAATACAAGCGAAGAGACACCCTGCCAGCGTCTCGAAAGTATCTTCGGAGAGGCAAGACAGCAATACGATAGTCAACGATAGCACAAAAAGAAAACCAAAGGAATGAGAGCAAAGCGCACGTACAAAAAAGAACAGCAACAATCCACACCCCACTATGCCAAAGGCCAACAAAAGCGAAAGGTATTGATTGTGCGTATGTTTTCCTGTGCCTGCAAGTTGTGAATCAGTGGCATCCAGACGAGCATGGCTGACATCCACCGCATCGCCCGTTCCCACTCCGAAAAAGGGATGTTCCAGAAATACCATCCAACCGTTCCGCCACAATTCCACTCGGTGCAAAAAACTGGATTCGCCCAAAGATCCGCTGACCCGATAGCACTCCAATTCGTAGAAAATCACATAGCACATACTACGCAGACTCAACCTATTGGCATAAACCACATTGGCCATCCCATTCTCGATATTGCGTACATCTTCGGCACTCAACATCGCAATTCCGGAACGGTCCTTGGGGTAGCCGCAACTGTTGAGATAGCGCACCAAGGTTGGATAGACGGCGTAGCCGTTTGGAGTAGGATCATCGATAGGCATTTTACTCACCTCATTCCAATGAGAGCGCAAAGAAAGTTCCGACACGTCGGACTCTATGTACGACCCATTTTCTATCACGCCGCCTGAACGGTCACAATTTCCAAAATAATCTCGTGCATAGCCACCTACAAGCAACATCATCAACACAACAACGCCCAAATAAGCAGCACCTTTCCACGAAAGCCACGCCTTTTCCCAACAAAGAAAAAGTATAGGCAGCAGAAACAACACGAAGAAAGCGGTATAAGAGCGCAACAAAAGCAAGAATCCCAAGAGCCACAACATCAGTACGCTTATGATTATTGTTGACTTACTGATTTTCCGATTATTACCATCACGAGTTTGATCTGTTTCAATCAAATTTGTTGATTTGAAGCAACCAATCGAGAATGGCGTTTTTTGCATCAAAAAGTATGCAAATAAGCAAAATACAAAACAAACATTGAGCGCAAAACGAATGTGCGAGATGAAAGGGACAATCTCACGATAAGGCAAATCAGGGATTGTAAGGTAGCGCACCAATCCGATGATGGAGACCACAAAAATGGTGGTTGCATAGCACCCAAATACGCACCACAACTCTTTACGAGAAAGCGGATTAGATGTCAGCACAACCAACGGAACCACCAACAAGGGCAACTTTTTACGGATATCGTTCAACCCATACTCCAAGTTGGAACTATACAACAATCCAATACAATGCAACAAGAAAAACAATAGGCAAAGATGCAGCAACCTATTTTCTTTGAAATCAGCGAATTTCTCCTTCCAGTTCCACTCCACGATCCAATTGGCAGCCAACAGCACCCACGCCAAATTGGCCACAAAGGTCGATGTAGTCATGCTTACAGCCAACAAACACAAGAGCGCAATGTAGATGTGTCTTGTAAGCCGAGAGCGACAAACCGAGGACTGTGTACCGAGAAAATCCAAATGAAGAATGTTGAGTTGTTGTTAACCAATGATTATTTCCCCAAGAGTTTCTCGTACTGACTCTTGTCGCCGAGAATCTCGATGGCTTTCATCACCTCGGGATCGCTCTTGAGCATTCCTTGCAAACGGCCCTTTTCGTAGTAGTAGCGCACCAAAATTTCGGACTTCAACATCTCAGATATCTCTTCGCGATGCTTCTCCAAATCATCCTTTTTCTCCTCCTGGAATTTCTTTTCCATTGCGTCCAAATCATCCTTGATGGATTCGAGGTATTTCTCTTCCTTGGCAATATCTCGCAATTCCTTGATAACCTTTTCCGTTACGGTAGAATATTCCAAATCCTTGTCGGCGAGATAGTTCACAAAATCGGAATAGATTTCATCGGTAATTTCAAAAGAGTCAGCGGAAGGAATGCTTTCATGCTTGCGCACAAATTCCGTAGCGTAGTCAAACACCAATAATTTATTCATCAATCCAATGGCGATATTTGACATATAGCGAGGCTCCACCTCCACGTCGGGTTCAATGCCATAGCCGTCATATACAGTGCGACCGTTTCGTGTCTTGAAAGCGGTCTTCAAAGAATCGGGAATCTTGCTGGCACGACCATTCTCGTCGCGGTGGCTATAGTCGATGGCCTGAATACAACGTCCACTGGGAATATAGTATTTCGACACCGTAATCTTCATCTGGTTGTTATAAGACATCGGCAAGATATTCTGCACCAAACCTTTCCCATAGCTGCGCATGCCAATGATCACCGCACGGTCCAAATCCTGCAAGCTGCCGCTTACAATCTCACTGGCAGAAGCGCTATAGCCGTCAATCAACACCGCCATCGGAATATTCAAGTCTTCGGGAGCATGCAGCGTGTAGCTCTTGATGGTCTTCGACGCCACCTTGCCTTTCGTTTCCACAACCAACTCGCCCTTCTTGACAAACATATTGACAATATCCACAGCCTCGTTCATCAATCCGCCACCGTTTCCTCTGAGGTCGAGAATTACACCTTTCATTGCGGGATTGTTCTTTTTGAGATTCACAAATGCCTCACGTACATTTTTGGCAGCATCCTGCGTGAACTCGTTGAGTTTGATATAGCCGATTTCACCGCTCACCATGCCACTGTAAGGAACGTTGGGCAAAGAGATCTCTCGTCGGGTAAGGGTACGTTCCATCATTTTCCCGTCACGTTCCACCTTCAGCACCACGGTAGTACCCGACTGTCCGCGCATGGCGCTGCTCACGTCGGAAGTACTCTTGCCTTCGGTGCTTTCGCCATTCACCTCCACAATACGGTCGCCAGCTTTCAGTCCTGCCTTGTCAGCCGGCAAACCTTCGTAGGGTTCGGCGATATAGATGTTTTTGTCCTTCTGATGAATCAAAGCGCCCACGCCGCCATATTGGCCCAGCAACTGCAGTTTCACATCCTCCATATCACTTTCAGGATAGTAGTTGGTATAGGGATCGAGGGAGGAAAGCATGGCGTCGATAGCCACTTTCATAGTCTTGCCGGGATCCACATCATCCACATAATAGAGATGAAGGTTCTTGTAAACATTGGAAAACACCTCCAGATTCTTGGCGATCTCAAAACCCTTGTCCTCTTGGGCAAACGCCTGAAATCCCAAAACACAAATCAAGCAAACAGCAAAAAAGTGTTTCATTTGAGCTATAAATTTAGATTAAATGGTTAATAGTCAGTAATTTGAATTTACAAAATCTATCACATCACCTACATCATTTCAAAACGTTGCAAGCTAATTACTTCGGGAGAAACGAACCACACAATATCGCCTGCGGCGAAAATAGTACTGGCGGGAGGATTGAGCAAATAGTTGCCGCCCCGCTCGATGGCGATTACCATGGCGTTGTATTTTTTCTGGAAATCAGCATGCAGCAAGTCGTTTCCACACAAGGGGCCATGTGCCACAACTCCATAGCGATAGATATTGATTTCGTGGTCAGAATAGTCGTGCACAAGCATTTCTGGTTCCACCTCCACAATGTTGCGGAAAGCCGCCAGCCGCTCCTCGTTGCCAATCATCGTCAGCTTATCCAACGGCATAAGCATGAAGTCCTTGTCGGGCAGGTCATAGATTTTTCCGCCACGTTCCACCGACACCACATTCACGGAATAGTCCTGTCTCAGTCGCGACTCGAAAAGTCTTTTCCCCACCAAGATCGAATAAGGCGTCAGCACCATTTTTTCCATGTAGAAATACTGTTCCAGATTCTCCGGAATCCTGAAAGAGTTCTGCGCCTGCCGCTTGTTGAAATTCGACACAAAATGGCTCTCGATACGATGGTAGAAACCCATCACATGACGAGAGAAAAGGAACAGCAACAGCAAGAACACCGCCAGCACGATGGCAAAGCCCACCGCCATGTCGATGTAATGCGCCACAGTGAGTCCTACAAATAAAATTGCCGTAAAGTAGCGCAAAAGCAATACGGGAACTACTACGGCGCGGCTATGGCCATAGGCACTCAGCAGACGTTTGATACGGTCCCTATTCACGTTCTTCACCGCCATTGCCCACACAAAAGGCGCCATCACCGCCAAAGTGACAATAACGGACAAGAATCGGCCCCAGAAGGCGCCAAGTCCCGCTTCGGCGAAGGTCTTGTCGATAAAAGGTCCCAACAACGAAAACGACAGCAACAAAAGCGCCGTAAGAATGGCACCATATATCAAAATGGAAGACAGCTGTTTTTTCAGGAACTTTTTCACCGAGATATCGTGTTCCACGCTCTTCGACTGATCGCTGTAGCGCTCCAGAGCCTCTTTCCATCTATCGGGCACCTTGGGATACATCTTGTCGTAGAACGGCAACGCACCCTTGATCATATAGGGCGTCACAAAAGTGGTGATGATGGATACCGACACGATTATCGGATAGAGATTCTCATCAATAACGCCAAAACTCAATCCCAATCCTGCAATGATGAACGAGAACTCACCAATCTGGCAAAAGCAGAAACCGCTCTGCACCGCAGTCTTGATAGGTTTGCCGCTCAGCAGCACACCCATCGTCGCCGCACTCGATTTGAACAGCACCACGGTCAAGGCAATCACAAATATCGGAACGATATATTTCACAAGCACTTCTGGATTCACCAACATACCCACACTCACAAAAAACACCGCGCCGAAAAGGTTTTTCAATGGGGTGATGATTCTATGGATGGTATCCGCCTCGATGGTTTCGGAAAGAATAGCGCCCATGACAAAAGCGCCCAAAGCTGAAGAAAAGCCTGCATAGGAGGCGAAAACGACCATACCGAAGCAGAGTCCCACAGCCACAATGCACAAAGTTTCCTCGGTCATCCACTTGCGCATCCATTTCAAAAAGGTAGGAATAAGATAGATGCCGAACATGAACCAGACAATCAGGAAAAACACCAGTTTGATGAGACTCATTCCCAGTTTGCCGCCATCGAAACTCTTGCTCACGCTGATGGTACTCAGCACAACCAAAAGCAACACGGCAATCAAATCCTCCACAACCAATACAGCGGTTACCGTACCTGTAAATTTCTGCTGTTTCAATTTCAAATCATCAAAACTCTTGATGATGATTGTGGTGGATGAAATCGACAGCATACAGCCTAAAAAGATGCAGTCCATCTTTTCGAAGCCAAGAATTTTCCCGACCGTAGAGCCAATGAGGAACATCAAAAACAACTCCGTCAATGCCGTAATGGCACCCGTCGCGCCCACTTTCTTCAACTTTTTCACACTGAATTCCAAACCCAATGCGAACATGAGGAACACTATTCCGATATCGCTCCACACATGGATGTTGGCGTCGTCGGTAATAGCGGGAAACCAAGGAAAATAAGGACCGATGAAAAAGCCAGCCACAATATAGCCCAGCACCAACGGCTGCTTCAACCACTTAAAAATCACTGTAATAATTCCAGCTGTAACAAGTATAATGGCAAGGTCAAGGAATAGTGGCGGCATTATTCTAATTTTTAAGCTTTATACAGGAGGCAAAATTTCGACTTATGAATTGCGCGCAATTCAACAAATCACAACTAAATTTTATAACGTTCACCATCATATTTTATTGCCTTACTTCCACAAAAAAAGCCTATATTTGCAACGTCAAACTGACACTTCACGATTGCGCAAAACACAATTCACCTTTCATCATTCACAATCAATTTCTCACATCCTCCCCAAAATGAAGCCTCTCCTACTCTGCCTATTCGCCTTGCTGACCATTCGCGTCGCCGCCCAAGACTCGATTCATGTGGCATTTTGGAACATGGAGAATTACTTCGACACTTGGCACGACACACTCAAGAACGACTACGAATTTCTACCAGAAGGCTCCTACCACTGGACTCCAAAACGGTTCTACGCAAAACGAAACAACCTCTACAAAACCATCGTCGCGATGGAGAATCCTATCGTAATAGGACTCGCTGAGGTAGAGAACGACCATGTGCTCGAAGAACTTTGCCAAGGCACACCGCTTCGCAAGCTGGGTTTCAAATATGTGCACTACGAATCGCCCGACCAACGTGGCGTGGATTGCGCACTTCTATACCAGAGCAATCGCTTTAAGGTACTGGAATCTCAGCCTTGCAACATGTCGGACTCGACAGAAGGATTTTTTACGCGCGACATCTTGTTGGTAGGCGGCGTCGTTGACTCGGCCGACACGCTGTTTGTGCTTGTCAACCACTGGCCTTCACAACTTGGAGGAGAACGAGCGGCACGTCATCGCGACCGCATCTCAAAAGAATTGGACAGACTCTGCGACAGTCTGGCCGCAGCGCATCCACAAGCGACCATCGTTACAATGGGGGATTTTAACTCGCAACTCGCACAAGGAAACGGACTTGGATCTTACAAATACCAAGGTGTGTGGTCGTGGATAGACAACATTTTCCTTTATGGCGAATGCCGTTGCGGAGAAACGCCCACAAAAGCCTACCAGTTTGACTGGCTGCTTACCGAAGACAAAACCTATATGGGAGAAAAACCTTACCGAGCCTATCTCGGAGTTCGCTACCAAGGCGGCGTGAGCGACCACTTGCCCGTATGGAGAAACATTCCTATCGGCAAAACAATACGCCCATAAGACACGCAACAAAACGCACGGCAAAGTTGCACCGACGATCAGGAATTCTCTTGATCCAATTGCTGATAAATGGAATTCTTACTTATGTATTCCGGTACTATTTCTTTCATCTTGCGAACTATGGCAAGGTTGTCGAACGATCCCGAGAGCGCCTGCAACTCAATTTCGTTCTTCAGAGCAACCTCGTAGTCGTACTCGCGCACCTGAGCGACCATAATTTTCGGATGCTTTGTAGGAATGGTGTTTTCCTTGTCGGAAAGAACTTCTTCGTAGAGTTTTTCACCGTCACGAAGTCCTGTGTAGCGAATCTCTACATCCTTGGCCCCCGACAAAGCAATCATACGTTTTGCAAGATCGACAATCTTCACAGGCTTGCCCATATCAAAGACGAATATCTCGCCACCTTTGCCCATAGTGCCTGCCTCCAACACAAGTTTGCAAGCTTCTGGAATAAGCATGAAATAACGGATAATGTCGGGATGCGTGACGGTAAGTGGTCCGCCTTGCTTGATTTGTTCTTTGAAAAGAGGTATGACCGATCCATTGCTGCCAAGCACGTTTCCAAAACGCGTAGTAACAAACTGGGTTACAGGAAGACTTCCATCAACTTGGCGGAGATTGTCCTTAGACTCTGCAACACCGTCTTGAATCTTTTGAATTGCCATATTTAGGCTCTGACAATAGATTTCGCAGATGCGCTTGGAGCAACCCATCACGTTAGTGGGATTGACGGCTTTGTCGGTGGAAATCATCACAAATTTCTTGGTGCCGTACTTCACTGCGAGATCGGCGATAATACGGGTTCCACTGATGTTGTTGCGCACCGCCTGAACGGGATTGTCCTCCATCATTGGAACATGCTTGTAGGCTGCGGCATGAAAGACGTATTCGGGACGGTGGATGGAGAACAGCTGCTCCATAAATCCTTGGTCGGTGATAGTGGCGACGATAGTCTGCGCCTTGACATCAGGGAACTGCTTTGCCATCATCAGTCGGATGTCGTGCATAGGAGTCTCGGACTGGTCTATCAGAATCATTTCGGCAGGATGGTAGATGGCCACCTGTCGCACCATTTCCGAACCGATACTGCCTGCGGCGCCGGTAATGAGAATCTTGCGTCCTGTGAGTTGCGCACCAATGGCGTTCATATCAACCTCTATCTTCTCTCGAGGCAGCAAGTCTTCAATCTCCACCTCCTTGAGTTTGTTCTGTTGGAGGGGCGACTTGCCGTCCCATTCCTCGGCAGAAGGAACCATAAGGATGCGAATGCCCGCGGCGATAATCTTGTCAATCTGCTCCTCGTTGGAACGGAAGCAGTCAACCATCAAGGGCGACACCAACAGATCCGTAGCACCGGCTTCTCGCATGTGCTTGACAAGATTGGGACCGTCGCGACGAACCTGTACGCCCAAAAGGAATTTGGACTGGAGGTCACCTTCGGGACTGACGAAACCGACAAGGGTGTATTCCTGCGGCTGCTGGTTGTGGATACTCTTCGCCAAAGCGATGCCACCTGCCTTTACGCCGTAGATGAAGGCTTTCTTGGTAGTGGCAGAGATACGGAACTGGTCGAAGACATGCTTGACAAAAATGCGTTCCATCCACATCAACAGGGTGGAAAGAATGACAATATAGAAAAGGGTATGTATGCAAGGAGTGTAAATGACCGTATTGGGGATAAGGTCGAACTTGCGCACCAAACCCGAAAACACCCCCGCCAAAACGGTACCCGTCATAAGCGCGGAGAACACACGAAACAAATCAATGAAAGTCGAATATCGGATAATGCCTTTGTAGGTGTGATACGATTTAAAGGCGATCATACAGAACGCCAACGTTATCAGCAGACCTCGGGTCATTGGCCAGAAACAAGATACAAATACAGAGCCTCCTACATGAATATAGGTTCCCATATAACCCGAAAAAAGCACTATGGCACAATCAATGGCCAACACACCCCAATAAGGGAGTGTTTTCTTGGTGAAATACCATTTCCACAGCGACTTCAAAGGATTCATAGCACAACTATATATATA
>JAGHVO010000025.1 GCA_018064245.1 Candidatus Colimorpha pelethequi | reverse complement strand
ATCCTAAATGGCAGAAACTGAGAGGTCAGACCACTTTCAATCTCCCGCCTCACGGTCCTGTCGCTTTCGCCGCTACGCTTCCCGAATATGTGGATGTCTCGTTTACCGATGAGAATGTTGAGGATATCGATTTCAATGAAGAGTGCGATTTCGTAGCTATCTCTATGATGCTCAGTACGCAAGTAAAACGTGGTTGGGAAATTGCCGATGAATATCATCGTCGTGGCAAGTTGGTCATGGCAGGTGGTATCTCTACAATGCTCCATGCCGACGAGATGGTTCACCATGTTGATAGTGTCTTCTTGGGCGAGTCTGAAGGACGTATGGAACAAGTCATGGAAGACTGGCGCAACGGTAAGTTGAAAAAGGTTTACAACTTTATGGGTAATCTTCCCGACATCAACCTTGTAGGACCTTGTCGCCGTGACCTTTACAAACGAGACCTCTATAACCATAAGGGGGTGCAGATGGTGGATCTCTTCCACGCAAGCCGTGGTTGCCGTTTCAGTTGCTATCCCTGCGCTGTTTCCTATTTGGGTGGCCGTCAGTTCCGTCCACGTCCCATCGATAAGGTTGTTGAAGACATGGCTGGAATCGACAACAATCGTCTCTTTATTGTTGATAACTCGTTGGCGCAGAACAAGGAGTGGGAAAAGGAACTCTTCCGCGCCATCGCTCCCCTCAAAAAGAAATGGATTAGCCATACCATTGAGGACGACCCCGAAGTGTTGGACCTTGCCGCCAAGGCTGGCGCTTGGTATGTCTATCAAGCTGTTTACGATACCTCCGATTATATCAAGGAACGTGTGAAACGTTACCATGACTATGGTATTGGTGTTGAGGGTACTATCTTGCTCGGACTTGACAATCAGACCGAGGACGATATCAAGCGTCTCATCGATTTCTTGGGAGAGATTGACCTCGACCTTGCCGAGTTTACTGTTCTCTCTCCATTCCCCCACACCAAGGCTTACGACGATTTGTTGCGCCAGGGAAGAATCTTTGATTTTGACTGGAACCACTACAATGCAGGTCAGGTTGTCTTCCAACCCAAGAACATGTCTCCTGAGCGCTTGCAAGAACTCTACGACTATGCTTGGAAGAGCTTCTATGCTACAGAAAGTCAAGAACAGAAAATGTTCCGACTCTTCTGCAATGTGGCACTCCGTGAAATGGAAGAAGGTACTTATAGACCCCGCAACAGGGCCCTCGCCAACAAGTCCTTCGGCAAAGATGTGGACCGCACCAAACGAAACGTGAATGATTAGGGAATGGTGACCTTGACCTTAACCTTAACCTTGACCTTAACCTTAACCTTATCTTATTTATAATGAAAGTCTCTCCAACTTATTATGACGAAATTTTTTCCTTCAAGGGCGAATGGGATATGCCTTCCACTTGCGGCTTGAAAATCCGTAACGTATCAGGCAAGACCTATGTCATAGTTACTGAGCTCTATCAGGACAATCCTGGCACCTCGGTTACCTATGCAGGCCGTTCCTTGGCGGAACAAATCTGTCAGGCAAAGCAGCTTGACATCAATGCTATCTGTTATCTTGAATGCAATCCCGACACCAATTCCAAACTCTCCTTCTACGACGAGGAATATTTCGAGGTGGATTTCAACGCGGACCCACAGCACCGCTACCGCCAGCTCCCCCCAGACGAAGTAAAGTTAGTGATCAGTGACCTTAACCTTGACCTTTGACTCTTAACTCCTAACTCTTAACTGAAAAATCTCCATTGAAGCCCTTTGTCCTCATACTCTTCCTCTTTGCCCTTGAGCTTTCAGCCCAGACGGTATCCCTCTGGGAAGGAACCGACGAGCCTCACGCCTCGAAGGTCACCCTTACGGCATATCTATCTGCTGAGAGCGATGGCACCTCCGTGATAGTCTGTCCGGGAGGCAGCTACTTTTGGCTTGACGAACAAGGCGAGGGTGTTGAGGTAGCTCAGTGGCTCCAAGGCAACGGCATCAACGCCTTTGTGTTGCACTATCGGGCGGCGGGCTTTTGCGCTTTCTTCACCCACTATCGCCTTGTGGCTCGTGGCAAATGCTATCCCGACATGCTCTCCGATTTGGAGCGTGCAATGGCTTATCTTGTGGATAATGCGCAGACTTTGGGTGTAGATACCAATAAGATTGGCTTGATGGGCTTTTCGGCGGGTGGACATCTTGTGATGTCTTTGCCGTGCTATTCCAAGGCTCAGCTGCCTCGTCCCGCTTTTGTGGCACCCATCTATCCTGTGGTCACCATGGCTGCATCTTGCACTCATACCCGTTCACGTAGGGCCTTGATGGGCGAGTGGAGGCGTTTCAACAAAGATATGCGTGACTCGCTTTCCATCGAACGACACATCCCCGTTGATTGTCCTCCTGTGTTTTTGGTTAACTGCGTGGACGACCCTGTGGTAGATTATCACAACTCCATCCTGTTGGACTCTGCCCTTACCGCAAATGCCATTCCACACCGATATATGCAGTATCAGACAGGTGGTCATGGATTTGGCGTAAGTGCCACGAAAGGAACCCCCGAGTGCCGACCCTGGAAGGAGGAATTCCTTGCTTGGCTAAAAACGGTACTATGACCAGTGACCTTGACCTTAACCTTGACCTTAACTAATTCTCAATTCTCAATTCTCAAATCTCCCAATCTTCAAATCTCCCAATCTTCAAATCTTCAAATAATGAACGATATCGAATTTGAATCGATAGACAACATCAAGCTCTATCAAGAGCAGCGGCTCCATGAGGCCTTGACTTATCTCAATGCCCATTCTCCTTATTATCAGCGTATGTTCGATCGCTACAACATCAAGCCTGACACCATTCGCTATCTTGAGGATCTTGTCAAGATTCCTTTCACGGAAAAGAAAGACCTCCAACTTTTCAACGAGGATTTTCTTTGTGTGCCCAAAGAGAAGGTGATTGACTACATCACAACCTCGGGCACCTTGGGTGATCCCGTCACTTTCGGCTGCACAGAAAAAGACCTTCAGCGGTTGGCATACAACGAGAAAAAATCTTTTGAGTGTGCGGGACTCAAGCCCGGCAATATCGTTCAGCTCATGACCACCCTCGACAAGCGGTTTATGGCGGGATTGGCATATTTCTTGGGCATTCGCGAACTGGGCGCTTCGGTCATCCGTGTTGGAAACGGCATCCCCGAACTCCAGTGGGACACCATCCGCCGCATCAAGCCGGACACCATAATGTGCGTTCCCTCTTTCATACTCAAGCTTATACAGTATGCAGAGGACAACAACATAGACTATCGTTCTTCCTCCATCCGACGCATCATCGGCATCGGTGAGGGTATGCGCAACCAGGATTTCTCGCTCAACCTCCTCGGTTCCCGCATTCGTGAGAAATGGGATGTGCAACTTTTCGCCACCTATTCCTCCACTGAGATGGGTGCGACTTTTTCCGAGTGTCCCTATGGAATGGGCGGACATGTCCATCCCGAACTTATCATCGTCGAAATCATCGGCGAGGACGATATGCCCGTGGCTGACGGCGAAGTGGGTGAAGTGGTGGTCACCACCCTTGGCGTTGAGGGTATGCCACTCCTTCGATTCCGTACGGGCGATATTGCCGCCAAGTGCGTTGAACCCTGCGCTTGCGGACGCAACAGCTATCGTCTCACTCCATTGGTGGGTCGTAAAAACAACATGATAAAACTCAAGGGAACAACACTCTATCCACCTGCAATCAACGACATCCTTGACAATACTGCTTGGATTGAGAACTATGTCATTGAGGTGCGCACCTCCGATGCAGGCACCGATGATGTCCTCATCAAGATTGGACGCAAGGCCGCTTTTGCCTCCAACGATCCTACCTTTGAGGAAAACCTCATCAAAGACCTTAAAGACCGTTTCCGTTCCCGCATACGAGTGGCACCCAAGATAGTCTTCCTCCCCACCGAAGAGGTCCAGCGTATTAACTTCCCCGCAAAAAGCCGCAAACCCATCAAGTTCATAGACCTTCGCTAGCGTTGATCTGCGACCTTAACCTTGACCTTGACCTTAACCTTAACCTTGACCTTAACTAATTCTCCATTCTCAATTTCCCCTTATGCCCTTCGACGATATCCGTCCCTTCGATAATAGCGAGATTCCCATGGCAATGAAGCGCATCGTTGAAAGTCCCCACTTTCCTCAACTTGCGCAGTTCCTGCCACCATCGCTTCCCATCCAACAGCTACGCCAGCTCCTCCTTGCCGTCCGCGACAAAGACCAGCTGCAAGTAACTGTAATGAAACCTATGGTGGAGTATGTACTATCCTCCACCGTTGAGTCTTTTACTGCTTCAGGTATTGAGCGTCTCGACCCTAGCCAGCGCTACCTCTTCCTTTCCAACCACCGTGACATCGTCTTGGATGCCGCCTTGCTTGACTACTACCTCTACCTCAATAACCATCCGACGGCGGAAATCACTTTTGGCGAAAACCTTATGGACAACCACCTCTTTGCCGACCTCGGCAAGGCCAATGGTATGTTTCGAGTGGTGCGTGGCGGCGGCCGCAGAGAATTCTATCGCAGTCTGCTTCAGGTCTCGCAATATATGCGCTACGCCATCCACGAGAAGCATCGCTCTGTCTGGATAGCCCAGCGCAACGGTCGCACCAAAGACGGACTCGACCGTACCGACCCTGCCATCCTCAAGATGCTCGCCCTTTCCGACAACAACCATCCTGTTGAAACGCTTCTGTCGCTCAATATTGTCCCTATGACCATTTCTTACGAGTGGGAACCCTGCGACCTTCTCAAAACCAAGGAGCTTTTCGCCACATTGTCCGCCCCCTACGTCAAGGGACCCAACGAAGACCTTGAGAGCATCTTCACCGGCCTCAAGGCACAGAAGGGTAGGGTACATCTCGCCCTCGGAACTCCCATAACGGAATCCCTTCTTGAAAGTCTCCAACCCGAAGAAAAAGGTTTCTACGAACGTCTCGCCGTTGCTATCGACGCCCAGATCCATGCCAACTACCAGCTATCCGCTAACAACTATATCGCTCTTGACCTCTTAGCCGCAAACTCTTCCCACGCAGACAACTACACACCTGAGCAGTTCTCCACCTTCCAGCAACGGCTGCCCCAAGTCCTTACTATCAATCCTGCCTACCGCGAAATTTTTCTCAAAATCTACGCCAACCCAGTGATGAGCTTGGCGAATTGAGAATGTAAAGCCTAGTCACTGGATACCGATCACTGCTCTCAATTCATAACGAGTCAAATCAACATTTTTGATGAAATAATTGTTGCTTACTCGTGTAATATTTTATTAAAATATGCGTTAATTATTACGGAATGAGCATTATTGAACGAAATATAGAGACGATTTTGGCACTGTGTGAAAAGCACAGAGTTCGTAGGTTGTCGGTATTCGGGTCGGTACTGACCGATAGGTTCAATGATGAGAGTGATGTCGATTTTGTGGTTGACTTTGCTTTGATGGATATTGCCGACTATGCCGACAATTATTTGGATATGCAGATGTCGCTCAGCCAATTGCTTGGCCGTAGGGTTGACCTCATGGAGGATAAGGCCATCAGAAATCCAATTCTTTGTCAGAATATCGACCGTACAAAACAGGTGATTTATGGATGAATAAGGCAATCATTTCTACTCGCAATAGGGTGATCCACGGATACGATAGCGTGACTCCCGAATTTCTATGGAGTCTTGTAAGCCGACACATTCCTATGTTGCTACAGGATGTAGAATCGCTTTTGTGTGACCAATAGGCCAAATTTCAACCTAAAGTAAAACCAGTGCCAATAAGGTATAGAGTACTCGCTATTCACATTCATTGTCTCAAAAAGAACTCTTGCTTTTCCACTTCTTCTTTGGGTTCCCACGGTCCTTTTATCAGTAATCCACTTGAAGGGGCGGGGGTGATGTCGTAGTATTGCTTTCCTTCGGGATCTATCAGCACAAACCAAGGATAGCTCACCACTTGGAAATCCTCCAGCATTCGGTAATTGCCGTCGAAATGTAGCCATGTCCAGTTGTAGCGGTTGCCGTGACGGCTGTTTCTAAGAAAATGGAACATTGTCTGAAATTCGTGGTCGCAGTCGATGGTTACAAATTCCACATTGCCGCAGCGGGCATATACGGAGTCTTTGAAATGTGCCATTGTGGCGAGTTCGCCCACGCAGTTGGGGTCGTTGGTGCGCACAAATGCGATGTATAACCACTTCCCTTCAAACGTGCCAAGGTCAACAATTTCTTTGTCAACATTGGGCAACGACGGTAGTTTCCGGTTTGCTTGCTGTTCTTTGTTTTTGAAACTTGCGATAAGTTGTTGCGATAGCGTGATGTGTTCAGGGAATTTGCTCTGTTTTTGGAGCTTTTCAATCATTCTGATTACATCAATTTGAGCGTAGTTGCGCGAGTCGTAGTATGCTTCTTTCAATGCCAGTAATGTCGCTAGTTCCCTGATTTGCTCGTTGCGGAGCAGCGGATCCTTTCCTAAGGCGTCAATCATGTTGAACAGATCTCCCCGTTGCATCCATTCCGACATCTGGTGGAGGCTGTTGTGTCTGGTTCCTTTCGAGATGGTGTTCCCGAACAGTGTCGTAAAGAGCGACATGTAGGCGTCGTCGTGGTAGCGGATGGGCTGGTCTTTTATCATTCGGTTGAATACCGATTTCCTGCTTTCGAAGCCGAATTGGAATGCGATTTCGGCGAGTCGGCAAGCCACATATTTTTCCATGAAAGCGGCCGACTCGTAGTTGTAGCTGCGCAATGCGTCTAAATCCACACCGGTACCGACGCTGTCGGCTGATTCAATGGGCAGCCCGATGCGGGCTTTGCGCACCAAAGCCTTTAGCGTATCGAAATAAACTTTCCGGGGATGAAAAATGAAGTCGAAATGAACCCTGTTGGCGGTGATGAAACTATCCACAAGACTTTCGAAACGGCCTATCTCTATGTTGATGTTGGTCGGGGAGATTCCCTTGAATTCCATTGGCAACGCAATGGGATCGAGATAGATGTTGCGATCCTCGTCTAAGTTCCAGTTGAATGTGGGTATATGGACGTTGTAAGTCTGTCCGGCTTCGACCACAAACGATTGACTGTATCGTTCAATCTCTACCACGATGAGTGTAGGATAGTTTACATACGCCGAAATCGCAAAATGTCCGACACTGTCAATCAGGGCGCTGTCAATCGTCAAAATTTGTTGCGAGATTTGGTCGGAGTATTTGTACAGCCAGACCATCTTGCCTGACGCATTCTCGGTGGAACCATTGATATATATGTTGCGTTGCTGTGCCATCGCAATTGTGGAGGCAAGCAGAAAAAGTGTAAAAAACAATCGTCTCATCATACCAAAAAGGACTTAGACAAACTATTTGCAAAAATACGAAAAATAATTCGTACTTTTGCAAGCCAGATAAGAAGATTAGAAGATTTGGAGATTAGAAGATTTGGAGGTTGGAAGTCAGTGAAGAGCTTAATGAATTGAGAACTTAACGAATTGAGAATTGAGAATGTAAAGTCTAATTACAGGTCACAGATCACCAGCCACCTGTCCCTAATCACTAATCACCAGTCACTAATCACTGATCACCAGTCACTAATCACTAAACCCCAATCCAGATGTTCTTTCCTCCACGCATAGGTTCATACTATCAAGATGGTTTTCAAGGCTATCGCACCTTGGTGTTGGGAGCCCATCATGTGTGCCTCAAAGAGTGTGAATTCAAGCACCTTTGTTGTACGCCTGAGGGCGTGAAGACAATGGACTATAAGTGTCCATGTTATGAACAATTTGCAGGAGTCTTATGTCTCCACGACAGCAACAACATTGAGATTGAAGCCTTTTGCGACGACGAAGCAGGCTATCCCACCTATTCCACCTTTACCAAATTCCTTCTTGGACGCAAGGCACCCCTGACGATAGAAGAGAAAATCGATTTCTGGGACCATTTGGCTTTCGCAAACCTTCTGCAGTGCTTTGTCCCTCAAAAAGTGACCCCCTCCTATGCCGAATGCCCCGAACTATACGACCAGGCAATTCCTGATTTCGTTCAGATACTTGACCAACTCAAGCCGCAAGTCGTATATGTCTGGGAACAGATTACTTACAATGCCATTATGGCGAACAAAGACCGACTTCCGGGGTTGCGACAAGAACCACTCTTTCCTGAGCATCCCACGCTCCAACTCTACAAGTTCAGCTACGAGACGGAGTTGCCCACCATGACTGTCGCCAAGATAGGAGAAATCCTTCATTCCGTTTTCTCCAAAATAGCGCTTGCCAAGACCCCTGATGCCTATCGGCAGAATGTTGTCAAGCCCGAACGTGCCATCTACAATGCGCTTCGTTATGGACTTTTAGACTATCTTGAAGGACGCTTCGTCCTCAATTCCAATTTTCCCGAGAAAGAGAGCGGATGCTTCCTCGCCACCATGCTCGTCTGCTATCAGTTTGACGGGTGGAGCGATATGGACAAACTCTTCGTGAAGTACAACAAAAGCGGCGAGCCAATCAACCTCCGCAAGATACGGCGTTTCAAGCCCGATTCCGTTGATGATCGGGACCGTGAGGCCCATTTCAAACAAGCCATATTCAAGGCGCATTAAATCTCCCGTTGCTATAACTGCAAAAATAATGCTAAAAGCTATACGTTGATAACCTCCACGACGAATAGCCATAGTATTCTCGTTATCATTTTCTTGCTATGTCGATTTGTGCGACAATTCTGCTGCCGTTTTGTCCGCAAAGGTTTTCCTATGCGGTTAAAATAGTACTTTTGCATTGAAAAAGGTACTGTGACTAGTGATCAGTGAATAGTGAATGGTGAGTAGTGAATAGAATGTACACACATCTTGTTTTATATTAACACATCTTATTATGCAACGCGGAAATACCCATTTCAAATGTTCTGACTGCGGGAAAGTCTTCAAGGCTCCCGACATCGAGTACATGGCTACCAGCTATAGCGTGCCTCAACCATGTCCTCGGTGTGGCAAATGCCATACCTTTCCATTGAGAAACTGGCCTTTGGGCAAACGCCTCTATCGCCAAATATGGAAGGAACACGACAAATAGTTAATAGCTTAACGAATTGAGAATTGAGAATGTAAAGCCTAAACACTGATCACGGGTCACAGATCACTAATCACAAGTCACCAGTTACTAATCATAGTCCCTATCATGAACTCCAAAGACAAAGAATTTTCAGTTGAGAACGCCGAAAAATTCGGCAAGTACTATTCAGAAGACGGCTTCTGGCAAAAAATTAAAGACATCGCATCCAAGGCTGGCAGCAAAGTCATCCTGCCGGCGTTGGTGCTTTACTATGTCCTCACCTCACGTGATGTTCCCATCAAGGACAAAGGTCTTATCATCGGAGCCTTAGGGTATCTTATTCTCCCGCTGGACCTCATCCCGGACTTCATTCCCATCGTTGGTTTCGCCGACGATGCTGCCGCCCTCGCCGCCGTTGTAAAGCTTGTCTCCAGCAATATCGATTCCGAAATCGAAGCCAAAGCCCGCGCCAAAGCCAACGAACTGTTCGGGCTGCACTAAAAAAATAACTCATAGGCGGATTGATGGGTTCTATGCCGCCCATGATGTTGAAGACCATATAGAACCCGACCAAAACTAATAGCAATATGGCGGAATTCAAACCAATCACATGTTCGAAATGTGGAAAGGTATACACAGGACTTTCTACAGGACAGAATTGCCCTTACTGCGGTACGTGGAATACCCCGGTAAGTGGAGCTATCACATCAATAGCAAAGCTGATCTTCAGCTTGTTTGGTGGGAAATAGCCACCCATTGGCAACAAAATCTAAAAATGGTGGGTATCTTCTGATTTTTTCATTTCAATCATAGGATCCCCACCTTCTGATTTTCTTTTCCAGGAAGACAAACCATCCAATGAGGGGGAGCCACCCGAACTATAACAAAAGAAAAATACATTCACCCAAAGACTGCTCCTAAAATAATTTACTGTAAAAAATTCCATATATTCAAAATATATTGTTATCTTTACAACTGCAAATGTAAGAGTGCCACATCTGCAAACAATTGAGAAAGTGATGCATCCACACTCTTTATATAAAATTATATATAGACAAAAAATGGAAATAAAACAAACAGTCTTTATAGTATTAATGGCATTATCTCTCTACTGCTCTGCACAACAGGTGGATAAGGAGATTGTTGCTTTGCAGATGAATAGTTGCGTAATGTCTATTACAAATCTAAATGAAAGTCAGAACCTTTCCACTTACGACAGAGAAAGAGAGAATCTACTGAACAACCTAAGCAAAGAAGGCATGGTTAAATTGCCAGAAGTTTCCAGCCTTAGAGAGGATATATTAGGAACCATCTATCAACTTAAAATCACACAAGAAGAACGTGAGGTGTTGAAACGCATCAGAACGATGGAAAAGAATGGTGCAAAATGGCAAGCCGTATCAAATGCACTGAGTTCTGCTATGGTTTTTATTCCGGGGCAAGGTGGCGGTGGACAGCAAGCCGCATTCTATGCTCTGTTAACAGCTGCAAGATCCGCTGTTGAATATGGCGCAATGCAGAATGCAGGAAGCATTGAAGAGGAAAGAGCCTTATGGGAAATTCGAAAAAAAGATTTACAACAATATGCCAGTCTTAATACAGATGCATATAAGACGATAAACATAATATTTAAAAATTACCATTTGTCTGATGAATATGAACTGACTCCAAATAAAGCCAAAGAATTCAATCGGATAATCCAAGAAACTAACGCAGCAAAACGTTGTAAAATATTATTAGATAACGCATCTTCCTACAAATATTTCAATGACTATTACTATTATGTCGGAATGGCTTATCTTGAAACCAAAGCCTATCAATCTGCCGATAAATATTTCAACCAATATTTAGCAAATGAGAAAAAGGCCAGATTGTACAAGATTGACGATAAAGTAGGCTGTATTTATTTGGCAAAACTCCAGTATTCTAAAAAACTCACCACTGCACAATATAAGGAATATGTTGATTTGGCCTTGAAGAATCTCCCTCATAGTGGCCCTGCCTACATTCAAGGTGCAATTGTTTATTTCACCCACCTGAAATCACCCGAAAAGGCAGTAGATTTGTTGCGTAAAGCATTATATGATGCTGAGCTTACCGATAAGGAAGCTGTTATTATGGCATTAACGAAATGGATGCCAAAAATCAAAAAAATGAGTGTTTATCCACAATTGTATCAATCTGCACGCAAAGCCATTGATGATAACCAAAGTTACATCAGCCTCAATAGCTATCTTGCATTTTTAAACAGTTGTGGCGAATTGGACATGTGGAAGGGAATAGATAAAATCATTTCCATCTCAGGGCATAAAGATTCCATCGACATTAATCCCAATCGGACATACGATATTCACTTATACAAAGGGCTCTATGTCAATACTGGCTACGTATCCATATTTTCTGAGAATATCAAGGATGACCAGCTGTCTGTAATGGAAAAGAAAATTGACTTCCCAGAAGGATATACTAAGAAAAAATTAATCAAGAAATTCGAACTCTTTGAAGAATACCCGATAGATTCCAGACCAAAATGCAACTACTCTTGCAAATGTAAGAAAAATTCTTGGAAAGGCAATTTGAAACCGATTTTTTCTCTGGGTCTGCGGTTGAGT